>NZ_JAMFRV010000305.1 GCF_026224925.1 Pseudomonas sp.
AGGAGGTACTTCGCTGGAAGTAACGGCGAGCACGCCTGGAGCGCTGGCTATTGGTTTTGTTCTCGGATTGCTGAGTGACAGAATGATGCAACTTATCTCTCCCGTGCTGGACCGCGTAAGCAGGGCGTTCACAGGAACTTCGACAAAAGTGATAGCACGGTCAAAAAAGACCAGGTCAAAGAACCCGTAATATCGTCGGTTACTGTTGCCCTTATCGACTAAATTGGCTGCCACAAAATCTGTGGCCCTCTCGCTTATTGTCGGATGAGTGTCCCACGTGGCTGAAACTGGTTTTTAAGGCTTGCTGTCAGCTAACTGAGGCGCCCCTAATTTTATAGAGGCATGAAACGTCTGCTTCTGACCGATTTCTGCCAGTCGTCACCGGCAGCACGAGGACCGGAGACAACACCGGTCCTCTTCTCGCAGCGGTGCGTGTCGAGGTTCAGGTGGTCACCTGGCTGAGGGTCGCTTGGAGCAAAGGCGCGGCTTGTTCGTTGGTCATTGCAGGGTAAACCTGCATAGACATCAGGTCGCTCCAATCCAGGACCCATTTGAATACCAAGGCCAGGTCATCGGTTTCGGCCACCGCAAAACCGACATTCTGCCCCACTGCATGCCAGCGGCCGTGTACTTTCAGGTTCGGGGGTGGAGCGCCGCCGGTTTTAGCGAATCGAGCCATGGCGGCGTTGCGATTTTCCGTGGCAATGCTCCAGTGAATGATAAAAAGCATGTCGCACCTCCCAACTGGGATCGGCACCTGTTGACCACGCCGATCTGCGGGGCGCCGAGGCCACAGATATGCGCCTGTTACACACGTGAATTCCTACCTCGCCAACCACGCCTGAAACGAATGCATCAACCAATAGGAATAGCAGCGTTCTCGCGCTTTGCACGCTCGATGATCACGCCGAAAGCTTTTGTGGATTTTTCATCAAGTCCAAAGGTCACGGAAACTGATTTTGCGTTAGAGGAAATGCAGGCTAGGGTAGCGGCCTGCTTGGGCGCTGCTTATTTCAAACGTTGGGCAGCAAGAGCTGCGCCGCAGGGATCGGGGTGAATATCTTAAGCTGATATCATTCAAGAATTTACAAGCTGAGTGGAAAAGCATGAATCGTCGTAAAAAGATAAAGCAGTTATTAAAGGCCCACGCGAAAAAGGCCAGTGCCAAACTGGCACCGTCAAGCAAATCTAAATACATTAGTAAAGCTGACCGATTGGAGCTAGCTGCTGAATCCAGTCACGACTCAATCGTTTCCTCTGAGGGCTGATCTATTTTAAACACCACCGGAATTTATAAATTCGGTTGGGCTCGGCACTCTGAGGGCGCGTACCCTTAGGGCGCGGCCTAACAATGCGCTCAACGTCGCTCTTTTCGGTTGCTGCCTTTCGCGACAGGCAGAAGTCGACCCCGAGCTGACGGAGACGCTCGGTGCCAACTTCTCCTTCGCACATCAACTAGGGCCATAGATGTTAAACGACTCAATATGCAATCTCACGCTAGCCATAGCCTGTGCCATTGTGGACATAACGCTGTTGCCGAATTCGTCGGAAGCACAACCGGTTCAGTCTGGGTTGAATTCGTCTGAAGCCCGCCTTGTTAACGATCCCGTCGAAACTGAGGGAGTTCGCGCGGAATGGGAAAAGGACTTTATCCGGCTTGGAATGAAGGGGCGCATTTCGAATTGTCGGTTGATGCTACAAGTATTCTATGAAGGCATGAAGGATAAAAGCTACGGTGCAGTGTGCAGTTTTGACGGCGGCAACCAACCGCGTGACATATTGATCTGCGACGATACTCTCGTCGGTAAACTCACCATCAAAGCTTGGGGTTACGCAGAATCGGAACCCAACGTGTTGAGCTTCACGAAAGCGAACTGCCCTGCGGGTGGGTGAAGGAGCCAACAGCTTTACGCTTGTGCTCTGGCGGAATGATCAGCTTAGAGGCGTTGCTGCCACTCCCACCGGAGAGCTGACAGCAATGACGGCTCTTGGCCGATTTCTGCCTGTCGCTACCGACAGCAACGAGCAGCTCTCAGTCGATCATGGTTACTAAGCGTGCTTGGCAGATCGAATGCAAACACCTGGTCAAGTGCAGTTCAATCGAGCGGTCAGTACCGATGTAATCAGGTGGTCAGGTGGAGTGCAATTTCGCAACAGCTACGCCGCTTCGCATTGGACGCGCATGCGCCGAAGCCGCCCGTTCGCCGAACCGAGTCGCAGTCAGTTGCTAGGTCGGCAGAGGTCCGAACGCGCGGTATGAATCGACCAGGGCATCGAAAAGCGAGATATCCGAGCGACTTCTAGCAAAGAGCTGGGCACCGACAATAGCTGCGAAAATTGCACGTGCTCTAGATTCACTCTCACTTGATTCGCACAACTTCGCAGCCAATAGAAGCTTGCTTAACCATGCAATGTTGACATCAGCAAAGGTCTGAATTTCTTGCGTCATTTCAATGGGTAAAGTATCGGTTTCAGCGCCCATGAAACTACCCAGGCAGAGACGATTGTCGGCCTCAAGTGATCGGCGGAAAATTTCAGGAAAGCGACGCAGAGCGTCAATCGGAGACGCACTTTCTGATTCGATCATTTCGAGCGCGAGCGCACCGTCCTCCCAATATCGTTTGGCAACGGCAATACCCAGATCGGCTTTGCTTGGAAAATGGTAGTAAATGCTCGCCGCTTTGATACCTACATCTTGCGCAAGGTCGCGGAAATTCAAACCATTGTAGCCCTGCGATTGGGCAATTTTCTTGGCCGCCAACAGGATGGCTTCCTTGGAGTTGACGCTCATCTTGGTGCCTTTCGTCTTGGGACGATCTCTTAAATAGGGAAAGCTAATTTACAGCAAAGGCCTACCGTGTGACAGGTAGATTGTCAGTGAGAGCAGTGAGTTCAATGCGACTTGGGTGCTCAGGCAGAAGCCGTTCCATCATGGTTTAGCAAGCGGCACCGCCAGCCGACACTAGCGAGATCACTACGGTCACCGAGAAAGCTAGGGGGGTGGCGATCTCGGCGTACCGGAGTTTCCATTGAGAAGCTGTTACTGGGCTGGCGAATCCAGCTCAGGAATGCCGCTGTTGTGATCAGCGTAGGCAGCCTGGAAGCTTGGACGTTTTGTCCAGCGCTGCCAGTACGCATCTAGGAACTCAAAACGCTCGTCCAGTGGAGTGGCATTGACCGGGAATTTCGAGAAGGCGATCGCGGTTGCCAGGGTAATGTCCGAGAAGGTCGGGGCATCTCCGCCGAGCAGCCATTCGCGGCCGTCTGACAGATGACGATTGACCAGTGCAGCGTGAGCCAAAGCTTCCTTCCGGCAGTGTTCGCCCCAAGCCTCATTCTTGGTCAGTTCTAGCTTGAAGCCGAGTCCGGTGTGCAACACGTGGAACGCTGTAACGATGCGGTACAGGATGTGCACCCACACCCGGTTATCCCACATGTTATCCAGACCCTGTTCCAGTGCGGTCTCTCCCATGATCTTGCGACCTGGATACTCTTGGTCAAGATAACGAACGATGGCAGCCGTTTCGGAAATGTAGCTACCGTCAGCCAGTTGGAGGGTGGGAGTTTCGCCCCACGGGTTCATATTCAAATGACGCCAGCCACGCTGTTCGCCTACAGGGGACATGTCATAGATGGTCTCGGCAAATTGGTCAGCGATGCCTTTTTCGTGCATGAACAGACGCAGACGCTGTGGGTTCGGAAAGGCCGAAGGCGAAGTGAAAAGCTGAAGTTTAGTAGTCATGGTCGATCCTACAGGTTGGTGGTTGAGCCATCTAACTAACGTTAGGTAGACAAACCTTAGCGGACGATTCGATGCGCGTCAACACCTATCTAACGATCGTTAGGTAAATTTTTTTATGGGGGGGTCTGCCTGCATTGGTTCGATTGAGGTGAATCGCTCGCTTCAGCGGGAAAGGGCGCGCAACCTAACATCGGTCGCGAGGCTCACTCGCTTTATCCCCGCTGCGTAAGTGCATGGACTTGACCACCCACCGCAATCGTCAACAAGGGCACCTTGTTCACGCCGTCGCCCTAAGATGAATTCGTCAAGACGTGTCTACCGGACGGTTATCTATTTGAGTCATTTTCGATGATTATTCGACAGTCAGCTATTGGCCGTTTTCTGCCTGTTGCGACATGCAGCAATCGACCCAAACTATGTGAAAACGTTTTACAGCGCCTTAGACCGCCGGGATCGCAACAAAAATCGCTCTCACACAAAACCCAAGTCCGCTCACTAATCGGGCTCTGGCAGATTTTACCTAGCAACGCAGACGTCAAAACGGTACATGCGTTTCCACACAGCCTGGACCCATTGCGGACATCGCATCGTCCAAGAGGACAGCGGATCACCCTAAATTACAGCTGGGCCGATGCCTTGGATGACGCTGCACTTAGCCCGAATAGAAACCTCAGCAGTCGCGTCAACGGCACCCAGTAATCCGCTCTACCGCATTCCGAACTATCAATCCCCACCGCTTATGGGAACTTCATGAGCCATGACTTCGATACAGGTTGATCGAAATGCTCGAGAAATACGCGTTTCGGTTTGTGTACTAAAAATCAAAGAAAGGCCGATATCTGGTCCGAGGCTAGCGTCGGTCAGCGATAGAAAATGCACGCCGTCTACCACCCTGCGGCCGTGCAGCGATGGAATCAAAGCCACACCCAGGCGGCAGCGACCAAGCTGATGGTTGCTTGAATCTGCGTACTTTCCTGCACCACTCGAGGGATAAAACCGGCCGCCTGGCACGCACTGCTGACGGCATAATGCAGCCCGGTGGCCTCTTCGCGAGAGTAGGAAACGAACGGTGAGTCAGCCAGGTCGGCCAAGGCGATCTGCTGGCGCGTGGCAAGCACGTTGCCGGCTGGTACCACCGCGATCAGGCGATCGGCCTCTAGCAGCACGCTGGAGACCTGATAGCGATCGATGATTGGCGAGCGCACCAGTCCGACGTCGAGCAATCCGCGTTCGACTTCCTCGATGATGCGATTGGACGGGTAGTCCCGCAGCACCAGCTCGATCCCGGGATAGCGCTGGCGAAAACTCGGAAGAATGCGCGGTATCAGTGACAAGGTCGCCGAACCCACGCACCCCACCCGTAGCAGGCCCCGTACGCCTTCAACGGTTTCACGCGCGTGACGCTGGGCTTGGTCCAGGTGAAACAACGCTTTGCGCACGTCTTCCAGCGCAGCATCCCCAGCCTCGGTGAGCTTCACATGTCGAGTAGAGCGCTCGAACAGAGGCATTCCGAAGCTGTCCTCAAGCTTGCGGATAGCCACCGACAAGGGCGGTTGAGACATGTGCAGCAGCTCTGCTGTGCGGCGGAAATTGAGCGTCTCGGCTAGCACGACAAACTGGCGCAACTGACGAACATCCATATTGATACCGATCCAATATCAAACTGACGGAAAACAATATTAGAAAATGAAATGGTCCGTCGCTAGTCTCCTTTCTCAATAACTACAACATTGGGAACCACCCGCATGCATAACGAGATTCCATTACTCGGTCAGGGCCCTTTCTGGCAAGCGCTGGACGTGGGCCAGCGCTTTCGGACCTTTCGTCGCACAGTGACCGAAGCTGACCTCGTCAATTTTATTGGCGCGACGGGGCAAACCGAAGTGATCTTCATTGACGCAGACTTTCCCGGAGCCATCAAAGGCGGTCGGCCGGTGCCCTCTGCGCTTACCTACAGCCTGATCGAAGGCATCCTTATGCAGACGCTGCTACAGAATGTCGGTCTGGCGTTGCTGGAGCTGCATCAGGTGATCAAGGCACCGGTGCTGGTCAATGACAGCGTGTATGCAGTGGTGGAAATCACCGACATCCGGCCCACTTCAAAATCGGGTCGTGCCGTGGTCACGCAACAGGTCACAGTCTTCAACCAGAACGCCGTGACGGTGATGGAATACTCGGTCAAGCGCCTGCTCGCCGGTCAGCCAGCCTAAGGGAACACCGATGCTTGAAGCCTTGGATTTTGTACCTGAACCGTCGGCTCACGCTGAACTGCGCGAGCAAGTGCGCAGCTTTCTGCGGGACCACATGGCCGCTTACCCCACCGATATACGCGCTCGCAGTTGGCAAGGGTTTGACGCCGATTTCAGTCGGGCCCTGGCTGCTCGTGGCTGGGTCGGACTGACCCTGCCGAAAGCTTATGGCGGCGCCGAATTGGATGCTTTCGCCCGGTTTGCGGTCGTAGAAGAACTGCTCTGCGCCGGGGCACCGGTGGCGGCGCACTGGATTGCTGATCGACAAAGCGGCCCGTTGATTCTTCGCTACGGTAGCGAGGCGCAAAAAGCGTTTTATCTGCCACTCATTTGTCGAGCCCAGGCGTTCTTCTGTATCGGCATGAGCGAACCGGGGGCCGGTTCGGACCTCGCCAGCGTGCGCAGTCGGGCACAGCCTGATGACGATGGTTGGCTGCTGAACGGCCAAAAAATATGGACCACCTACGCCCAGCACAGCCAATACATGATTGCGTTGGTTCGTACCTCTGGCAGTACGGAGGACCGTCACCGCGGACTTTCGCAACTGGTTATCGACCTTGCCACGCCGGGCATTGATATTCGGCCCATTCGCGATTTGACTGGCAGCGCGCATTTTGCCGAAGTGTTCTTCCACGATGTCCGGCTCCCTGCCGAGGCGCTGATTGGCAGCGAAGGCCAAGGCTGGCAGCAAGTAACCGCCGAATTAGCGTTTGAGCGCAGCGGGCCGGAACGGCTGTATTCCAGCCTGGTGCTGTTGGATGCCTGGCTTGCCTGGCTACGTCAGCGCGGTTGTCGCGATGACGCGGTGCTGCTCGGCAGGCTACTTGCCGAACTAACCACCTTGCGCGGTTTGTCATTGGCGGTTACCGGGCGGTTGGTTGCCGGCCACAGCCCGGTGATCGAGGCGGCGCTGGTGAAGGATTTGGGAACCAGCTTCGAGCAGTCCGTGCCGTTGCTGATCGCTGATGCGATAGGCGCGGACAGTGAACCACCACCCGCGCTACTGCGCCGCACCTTGGATTATCTGTGCCAGATATCGCCAGCGTTCTCCCTGCGTGGTGGCACACGTGAAATTCTGCGTGGCGTTATCGCTCGCGGGTTGGACCTACGTTAGGAGCCACACATGAGTATCGATCATTTCGTCTGTGACGCTTTCAGCGACTGGCTGGGGGCGACTTTCGATAGCAAGCAGGTGCGGCTTCTTGAACAGGGTGTAGCTGACCAAGGTGCAGCTATTGCCACTGATTGGCAAAAGGTAGTCGATAGCGGGTTCGCTGACTTACTGGTGGATGAAAATGCAGGTGGCGCGGGTGCTGATCTGGCAACGGCAGGGGAGGTCCTGCAAACCTGCGGCGCCTGCGCTCTGCCCTTGGCGCTAGCGACCACTCTGTGGGTGCGCGCAGCATTGGCTCGCGAAGGTCATGGCATTCCGCAAGGCGCTATCGGGTTGGCGTGTGGGAAACGGATAGGCGCCGGAGTGATCTGCTCCGGTGTTGCGTTTGGCACCGTCGTGGATTGGGTTCTCGTTGTGCTGGGCGACGATGCCTGGTTGCTGTCGATGTACGGCGCCCAGCAGGCAACATCAGTAGAGCAGCGGAGCCTCAGCGTCGACTTGGCTTGGCCCGCAATACCCGTGGGCACTTTGAAGCTTGAGCACCGCTACGACTGGCAGGCCATTGGCGCAGCCATTTTCGCCGCGTTGATCGCTGGCGCGGCGCGAAGTGTGCTTCAACTGTCGCTGGCGTATGCCGCTGAGCGCAGCCAGTTCGGCAAGCCTATCGGCCGCTTTCAGGCCGTGCAGCAGCAGTTGTCGGTCTTGGCAGAAGAGGTCTACGCGGTGCGAATGGCTGCGCAACTGGCTTTGCGCGGCACCGATCTGCAAGTAGACCCTCACCTTGCAGCGCTCGCTAAAGCGCGTGCCAGCCAAGCCGTGCCCAACATCGTTGCCATTGGTCACATGGTGCACGGCGCTATTGGTATTACCGAAGAATACGATCTCCAGCTGCATACCAGACGCCTGCATGAATGGCGTCTGCAATTCGGTAGCGAACGTTACTGGCAGCGGCGCCTGGGCGAAGCGCTGCTCGACAGTGAGCTTCCTGTGCTCGACTTCATGCGCGCGCTCACCGAGCCTGGCTAACTCGCCCACGCTCACGCTTTCTCGAAGATGCCTAATAAAAATCACAATTGAGGCTCATCACATGGCGAACATCGCACCTCCGGTAGTTGGCGTACACACTGACGCCACACCGGCCCTTACACTGGCGACTGCCTGGCGACCGATTGTCGCGGGCAGTATCGGCAACACCATTGAATGGTTCGACTGGTCGATCTACACCGCTTTCGCACTCTATTTCGGTCCGCAGTTCTTTCCGTCGGACAGTGAAACCTCCGCGTTGCTGGCAACTTTCGGCGTGTTTGCGGTGGGTTTTGCAATGCGGCCGGTGGGTGGCCTGGTGATCGGTTTGTTCAATGACCGCGTGGGACGCCGTGCGGCGCTCACCCTTACCATTTTGATGATGGCCCTGCCTTCGCTGCTGATCGGTTTGCTGCCGACCTATGCCAGCATCGGCGTTGCCGCACCGATTCTGATGGTGCTTGCGCGGATGGTTCAAGGCGTGTCGGTGGGTGGCGAATATGGCGCTGCGGCAACCTTTCTCGCAGAATCTGCGCCCCCATCGCGGCGCGGTTTTTACTCGGGATTCATGTTCTTCAGCATCGCGTTGGGCTTACTGTTCGCCTCCGCTTTGGCATGGTTACTGACGTCGGTGTTGAGCAAGGAGCAGATGTTCGATTACGGCTGGCGCATTCCCTTTCTAATTGGCTCCCTGGGTAGCTTCGTCGGGCTGTGGCTGCGCCGCAGCGTGGCTGAGCCGGAAGCATTCGTAAGACAGAAAGCTAACAGCGCGCCGCTGCGCCATCCACTGCGCACCCTGTGGCGCGATCACCCAGAAGCGCTCAAACGCATGGTTGGTATCAGCTTGTTGGGTGCTTTCGGCTTTTATTTGTTCGTCAGCTACATCCCGGTGCATGCGATTCGCACGTCGGGCGCCACACCTGCCGTGGCGTATGCCGCCAGCACGCTGGCACTGGCTATATTCATGATTTCTCAGCCGTTGTTCGGCATGCTCTCCGACCGTTTCGGTCGCCGCCCGCAATTAATCCTCTTCGCTCTTGGCTACCTATTGTTGCTGTATCCCGTGGTATCGCTGATAGATGCTTCGTTCACCACCATCCTCGCAGTGGAGCTGTTCGGCTTGCTGTTTTACGGACTGTATTCATCGATTGCCCCAGCGGTGAAGGCCGAATTGTTCAGTACCGACGTTCGTGCCTTGGGTATCGGGCTGCCCTATAACCTGGTGGTCGCGATCTTCGGCGGCACCACACCCTATCTCATGACGTGGTTGCAGAGCCTGGGCCATGGCGATTGGTTTCTGTTTTATGTGTCCGCCGCCGCCTTGGTCAGCCTCATCGCGTTCTGGCGTATGCCAGAAACCTGTGGCAAGTCCCTGCGTTGAAATCTTGAAAGGAATATCTGATGAACGACTCCCCATCCTTCGCGCCCGGGGCCTTGGCTGGTATCCGGGTATTGGACTTGTCTCGCGTACTGGCCGGCCCGTGGTCTACGCAAATACTCGGAGACCTCGGCGCAGAAGTCATCAAGGTCGAGAACCCTGCCCGAGGCGACGACACTCGTGGCTGGGGACCGCCGTTCCTGGAAAGTGGTGACCAGCCCTGGGATGCCGCTTACTACTTTTGCACCAACCGTAACAAGCAAGCTATTGCGGTCGACTTCGCTCAACCGGAAGGCGCGGAAATCATCCGCAAACTGGCGGCCAAGGCCGATATTGTGATTGAGAACTTCAAAGTTGGAACCCTTGCTCGTTACGGCCTCGACTATCAAAGCCTGAAGGCGATCAACCCCAAACTGATCTACTGTTCGATCACCGGTTTTGGCCAGACCGGACCCTACGCCAAGCGTGGTGGCTATGACTTTTTGGTACAAGGCATGAGCGGTTTGATGAGCGTGATTGGCCGGCCGGATGGCGAACCCGGTGCCGGACCGTTGAAGGTGGGCATCCCGGCCAGCGATCTATTCTGCGGCCTATATGCCACGGTTTCGATATTGGCGGCGTTGCATCACCGCACGCGCACCGGCGAAGGCCAGGCGATTGACTGCGCGTTACTCGATTGCCAAGTATCGTTACTGGCGAATCAAGGCATGAACTACCTGGTCGGCGGCGAGGTGCCAGGGCGGCTCGGCAATGCTCACCCCAACGTCGTTCCCTACCGCGATTTCGCCGCAGCCGACGACTACATCCTCGTGGCCTGCGGAGGCGATGGACAGTTCCAGTCGCTGTGTCAGTTGCTGGATCGCCCAGACCTTGGTGACGATCCACGGTACCGCAGCAATGCAGGGCGTAGCCAGAATCGTAAAGAGTTGGAATTGCAGCTGGCACACAGCATCGCGAAGTGGCCAGCGGCCGAACTACTGGCCCGGATGGCGCAAAGCGGTGTACCAGGCGGTCCGATAAACAGCATTGCACAAGCGCTTGAAGACCCTCAGGTCCAAGCCCGTGACATGCTTCACCGGCTGCGTCGCGACGACGGCACTGAAGTAACGGTGATCGGCTTTCCGGCTAAGTTTTCCGCCACCCCGGCAAGCTATCGCTACGCCCCACCGGCTTTCGCTCAGGACACCGCGAGCGTTCTGCAGCGGACCCTGGAGTTTGACGACGAGACACTGACTCGCCTAGCCGTGAAAGGCGTCCTGGGCCTGTGAGGGGCAGGGTGACCCATAAGTATCTTGGAGCAGGGCAGAGGCGATCCCCGGGTGGAAGGAATAGTGATGAGTGTCAAATGTTATGTAGAAAATCCATCGTATCGGTTTCAACATTGATTTTAATCAATAGAACGTCACGGATGGTGTTGTAAACAAAGCATCAACCTCATGGGGATGCAGTTTGATGCACGAGTCCAACCAGACCGCCCGAGTTATCTGCAACGACCCTGAACTGACCGATCAGCTGCGCCAACTGTTGGCTCGCATAGCTCCAGATTGCGAGGTACTGAGCGCGCCGGCTGATTGCAGTGTCGCGCCGTTTTGCCGCTGGCTCGGTGACGCTCAATTGGGGTCAGCTGGGCGGATACAGGTCGCTTTGCTCGAAGCTACCGAGGTTTTGGAGCTGACCCGACACGCCTTCAAATCTCGCGAACTGGGGCTGCTACGGCGGCGCTTGGTAGCACTACTAGAACAGTTGCCAGATAATCCAGATTGATGTAAATATGCCATCAGTAGGTTCCGTTTGATGCGGGAACCGGTTTTGCCGAGCAGGACATTGGGCCTGAAAGACGAAACGCCGTGACAACGAGTTCTGGTTAAGAACTCGTTGTCGCGGCGTTTTTTTTTGTCAGCAAAAAGACATCTGTACAATCACAGGGCGTGAGAATGAAGGTGACAAAAGATCTGACGGAGTTGCTCAGGCGTATCCGTCTCGATCACGAGGAAATCGTCGAGCGCTTCCGCTTTCTCGACTGGAGTGCCGAAGATGCCGAGCGGCTCGGCTCAGCAGCTCAGCAGATGGCTCCAGCTCAGCAGGCTTTCATCGATCATTTGTACCGTCACCTGGCGAAATTTCCCACGCCGTCTGCGCTACTTCGTGTGCCGGAGGTCACGGCTCGCCTGAAGCACAGTCAAGCCGAGTATTACCAGCGTTTGTGGGGCGGTCCTTACGATGACGCCTACGTCAACGGCCGTCTGCGCATCGGTGTGATCCACCAACAGGTCGGCCTGGAGTTGAAGTGGTACCTGGGTAGCTACCGTCTATACCTTGACGACATGCTTGCAAGCGTGTTCGACAACAGTGACCAAGCCACTCTTTACTCAAGTCTGTTGAAGGCGGTGTTCTTCGACATGACCTTGGCCAT
>NZ_JAMFRV010000306.1 GCF_026224925.1 Pseudomonas sp.
ATCAGGGATCTGATCGAAAACCACCCGGTAAGCCTGCTCGAAATCTACCGCGGCACTTCGCAGCAACAGCCGTACGACCTGGGTCTGACCCGGCGCAATTTTCGCGAAAGGCGGACTGATCGCCAATTCCGAAGTCGGAGTGTAAGTGTCGTCGCTTTCGGTCTGTGTCCAGGCGTAGCTGCGGATCTGTATTAACGCCTCGCTATCCGAATGGTTGGTGAGCGCGAAGCTGGCAGAGCGCTGTTGTGGGGGTAGTTGTTGGCTGATGGGAACGATGGCCAATGCTTGAGCCAGTGCTTGCGGTGCAAGCACACACAACATAGCCAGTGTCCACGCGCGCAATACAGCGTTGTAATGTGCCATAACCAGCAAGCGCCAGGGTCAATAGTTGACCGTTACCGCAACGCTATCGGTGTACGTACCTACCGATCCATTCTGGCCAGCTACGATTTGACCATAGACGGGAATGGTCTGCACGGCGCCAATACCAGTGCCAGCCAAGGTATCAGTATCGACGGTATCACCCCATACGGTGGTGAAGGCGGCGTCTTGATAAAGACCGTAATTCAGCGTGGTGCCTGTAATAGAACCGCTTAGTACGCGGGTGGTTGTACTTGCACCCGTGCCCCCACCAGCACCTAAACCAATGGTGTAAGGCGCATCATTTGTACAGTTGACGGTAAGATCTGCCGAGCCTGAAACCGCGGTTCCGGAATAAGCCGAAAACGCCAGGGCTCCCGCCGAAACGGTACAGGCAGCGACCACTGAAGCACTGACGGCCATCGTCGAGGTTGCAGTCGCGGCAGACGCATTCAACGAAACAACCGCACTGGCAACCAGTAATGAAAGGACGACTGCATTAAGAGCATTTTTTCCGGACATGGTGTTTTCCTGAATGAATAGTGCGAGGACAAACAGGCCCCGAAACGAGACCTTAATTTAATCACTCCATACTAACTAGCTGACACTTTACCGCTTAAATCAATCGCCGCATTTTCGGACAATACTGCTGCAAAACTGGCCACTCGTGACCGAAATCAATAAAGCTGCACATACACAGATAGTAATAATAGACGACGAAAGAACAAATCAGCTGCACTATGTGTGAATCACTACAATACAGATACAAAGTAAACATCTTCCCATTTAACGCTGAAGCCCCTCAGGCTTAACGTTCGCGCGCCACCTGAAAGTGTCGGCCGCAATGCTCCTTACTTTAATGTTGACTACAACGGCATCTTGCAACTATATTTTGACGCTGTATTTTTGACGTCGCTTGACAGCTCTAGCACGCGACATCTACAGCTCAAGAAAAATTTGTGCGTCGGCTTCCCGACCAGAGAATCCATGTCCATCACTAATAACCGTGTCTTGTGATCGCGGTTTTCAATGATGGTTAACCCGCAAAAACATCAATGGAAAGTCCAAGGCCAATATGAAGTGCATATCAATATCGGAGCCTTTGTGTACAGTGCCTCGGACTCCAAACGGGATCGTAGCTGACGGGCCCACGATAAAACTTAACCATATTGTGATCCTGACCTACCCCGGAGCCTATTCGGAGGATGTTATGAAATTGCTGGAGACGTTATGTCTATTAAATACACGGGCGTTGGCCTTCCGGGGAAACAAAATCCTCTATGTCCCTCAAGTGTATTCACTTTCTGACCACGCGATAAATACGGTAGAAACATCTGCATCCACCCGGCAAACACAACGCACGGGGATCAACATGCTTGCTCGTACGACAGACACATTGATTATTACTGACGGGCGACCCGATGCTGTTGTCCAATTGCCGCAGACAACAATCGATTGGTTGCGCACCACCTGCCCTCGAGCAAGACAGGTCCTTGCATTGGGTGCAGGTGTCTTCTGGCTGGCCGCTACCGGCCTGCTTGATCGACGCAGAGTCACCACGAATTCAGCACTGGAATCGGCGCTCGTCAGCCGTTACCCGACATTGCAGGTGGAACCCCGGCAAGGCTTGCAGGTTGACGGCCACTTCTACACCGCCAGCGAACGGATCAAGTCCAGCGACATACTGATGCTTCTTCTTGCGGACCGAAAAAGCCCGAGCGAAACACGAGACGGCCTGGGGCGGGAAGCCAGCACTCCTTTACTGCACAAGGCGCTGGAGCGGCCCAACTCGGTAGCGGCGAGAATCTGCGCGTGGTGGCTTGCGCACATTGAAGACGACCTCAATATGGAGCGCTCGGCTCTGGCGCTGAACATGAGCGAACGCAATTTTCGTCGTCACTTCAAACTGGATACCGGCTACCCGCCTCACCTGTTCCTGTTGTTGCTGCGCCTGGAGCTGGCTCGCCAAGCGCTGCTGGATAGCGATCTACCCGTCGACAAAATCGCCCGTCGGGGTGGCTTGCTCGATGGTCAGCAACTGGCGCGTGTATTCCGCAAATATTTGGGCGCTTCACCTCTTGAGTATCGCCGCCGGACCCCACTGGGCTGGGCACCGAAATGTCATCAGGACTATGCCCGATTGTTCGATGCAAAGCAGACACCGCAATGGTTGATCGGGTTGCATAGCAGTAGCATGCGCCATCCATCCACCTCCCGCTGAATGAATTGGGTTCCACAGAGCAGCAATCATAGGTCACGGCTCGGTGCGGGATCAGACCTGTGCTGCATCTACCACTTCATCGGACTGTCTGTTCCATAACCGGTAATACTGACCGCGAAGACGCAGCAGTTGGTCATGGCTGCCATCTTCGATCACTCGTCCATTGTCGAACACCAGAATGCGATCCAAATGCGCCACCGTGGACAGGCGATGCGCGACCACCAATACCGTTTTGCCGGCCATTATTTCGTCGAGTTTGTCCTGGATGAAGCGCTCGGTGATCGAGTCGAGGCTTGACGTCGCCTCGTCCATCACCAAAATCGGTGCGTTCTTCAGCAGTACCCGAGCGATGGCGATACGTTGCCGTTGACCTCCAGACAACTTGACCCCGCGCTCCCCCACCAGCGATTCGTAGCCGTGCTCCATGCTATCGATAAACTCACTGGCGCCGGCCCTATGAATGGCTTCTGCCACCTCTTCAAGGGTCGCATCCAAACGACCGTAATGAATATTCTCGCGAATGCTTCGGTGGAACAGTCCTGGCTCTTGGGGGATCAGACCAATCTGCTGATGCAACGAATGTTGGGTCACTTCGCGCACATCGACCCCATCGACCAGGACCTGGCCCTTTTGCACGTCGTAGAGGCGCAACAGCAAATTGAGCAGTGTCGATTTGCCTGAACCTGAGGTACCCACCAACCCCACCGTTTGCCCTGCCGGAATTACGATATTGAGTCGATCAAAGATCGCAGGGCCCGAGCCATAGCTAAAGCCCACATCCCGAAATTCGATATCACCACGCTTGACCTTCAGCGTGATCGCCCTAGGTCGATCGATCACCTCGTGCGGACGAATCAACGTGCGCACACCGTTGGAAATATTACCGGTGGCTTCGAAAAGCTCCAGAAAGCGCCGTGACAGGTTGCCGACGTCACTGATGATCAACAGCGAAAGACTGGTCGACATCACGAACGCTGCGATGTCGATTTGATGGGTACGCCACAGGTACAAGGCCAACAGCAGCAGGCCGAGCTTGAGCATCACGCCACATCCAGTTTGAAACCAGCGGATTTTTTCCATGTAGCCGAGGGAGCTGTAGGCTG
>NZ_JAMFRV010000307.1 GCF_026224925.1 Pseudomonas sp.
GCTTGCCCTTGAACCGCATACACGAACTGGCGCCCTTGTTGCTAACCGCCGCCAAGGAACTCTCTGCAGCCAGCCAGGCGTCTGAACTGTTCTCCTGACCTCTTTTTCCAGGCAAGCCAGCGCCAACGATTTCGATCAGGTTTCCCTTGGTTTCACCTCTTGATTAAAAGTGGAACTGAGTTCTAAATAAAGCAAAGCACGGTTTAGAGGGGCTCACCTGTTGGCCCTCAGGCATCCGAGTCTGTGCTTCTTGAACTGATCAATGAGAGGAAAAACAAGCGTGACGACCATGAGTGAACAGATTTTTTCCCTGGCTGCGTTGACCGTTCTTGAGCTGTCCCCACCCGACATGGTGGAAGTGGCTGCACGCGCCGGTTATAGCCATGTTGGCCTGCGCCTGGAGCCAGCCACGCCCGAGGAACACCACTTTGCGCTGGTGGCCGATACCGATCTACGGCGGCAGACCCGGCAACGCTTGCAGGACACCGGCATCAAGGTGCTGGATATCGAAATATTGCGGCTCAAACCACTGACCCAGGTCGCGGATTTCGCGGCAATTCTGGATGTCGGTGCCGGGTTCGGCGCCAGCGAATTACTGGTGGCCGGCAACGACCCTGACGAAGCGCGGTTGATCGACAACTTCGCTGCACTGTGTGACCTCGCCAAGCCGTATGGTATTTACCCGCACTTGGAGTTCATGCCGTGGACCGACGCTCGTGACCTCACGCAGGCGCTGCGTATCGTCAAGCAGTCAGGGCGCAATAACGGTTGTGTCCTGGTCGATGCTTTTCACTTCAATCGTTCCGGTTCGTCGCTGGACGAGCTGACTGCAATAGATCCGGCCCGCATGCGTTACGCGCAGCTGTGTGACGTTGCGGGTCCTCGCCCGAACGACATGGATGAAATACTCCGTCAGGCGCGTAACGAACGGCGTTTTCCCGGCGACGGCGATTGTGATTTGATCGGCCTGCTACGGGCGCTACCGGCAAATATTCCGCTGAGTCTGGAAATTCCCACGCGCCAGTTGATGGAGCAGGGCGTCAGCGCGCTTGAACGGGCGCAATGGGCATTGGACAAAACACGTCAGGTTTTGCTTCAGCGTTGATTCCCGGATCCCACGATACGCTGGGCTGAGACTTCCTTCCGGAAGGCGCTCAGCCCATAATCGGGCGATTCCAACGTGGTCGTGAGCCCCAGAATGACGAAATTCGCAGATCCCCGTACAGCTGCACCTCTCGATGCACTGCACAAGGGCCGCAAAAACAACCCGGAACAAACCCGTAAGGACATCCTCCAGGCGGCCATTGTCGAATTCGTCAGCCAAGGCCTGTCCGGTGCGCGGGTCGACGCCATCGCCGAGCGCACGAAAACCTCGAAGCGGATGATCTATTACTACTTCGGCAGCAAGGAGCAGCTCTACGTCGAAGTCCTGGAGAAACTCTACGGCGACATTAGGCAGACTGAAAGTCAGTTGCACCTGGCCGAGCTGGAGCCACAGCAAGCCATCCGGCGCCTGGTGGAGTTCACGTTCGACCACCATGACCGCAATGTTGATTTCGTGCGCATCGTCAGCATCGAAAACATCCACAACGGTGCCAACGTCAAGCAGTCCTCGGTGATCCGTTCGATGAGCCATAACGTCCTTACGGCGCTTGAGGAGACGTTACTTCGCGGTGAAGCCCAAGGTGTTTTTCGTCAGGGTTTGGAGGCAATCGATGTGCATCTGCTGATGACCTCTTTCTGTTTCTATCGGGTATCCAACAGGCATACCTTCGGTGAGATTTTCCAGATCGATCTCTCTGACGAACAGGTCAAGCATCGGCATAAGGCGATGATTTGCGAGTCGGTGTTGCACCACTTGCAAGCCTGACAGGCTCTGCGGCCAAACCCGAGACGCCGGAGTTGACCACCAAAACATCGCAAGAAATTTCTTTGTGACTCATGCAGGCATTCCGCAGACGTTGATAAGCGCAGCGGCCGGAAGCCGCCGCGTGGTGTGACTTATTGCAGTGGCGAGAAACCTGTCGGCCGTAGCAGTCTCGACTCAAGACGGACGACGGCGTCGAGCTCCTTGTTTTTAAGGCCAAATTGCGCCCAGCGTGGGTCGGCCGCCATGGCGCCGCGTCGGGTAATGCGGTCATCCAGGCTTTCATAGCCCCAGATATGTACCACTTGGTTGGCTTCGCCAAACTCGGTGGTGAAAAAACCCACCAGATTGCCCAGATGCTCGGTCTGCACAGCCAGGGCGTCACTCTGGTAGAGGGCCAGCCAGGCAGCCAGTTTGGTCGGTTTGATGGTGTAAGTGCGCAGTTCGTAATACACGTTTAATGCTCCACGGTGGTTTTAAGGGGGGCCGCAAGCTTCAGGCGTTGAGCTATGTGGCTGGCGGCGATGTAGCCAAATGTCAGGCCAGGGCCGATGGTGATGCCCGGGCCGGGATAGGTGCCGTCCATCAACGAGTTCATGTCATTGCCCGCGGCATACAGCCCTGGAATTGGTGCGCCGCTGCGGTCCAGAACGTTGGCGTTACGGTCAGTGACCAGGCCACGTGCCGAGCCGAGATCGCCGGTGTGTAACTGGATGGCGTACCAAGGGGCTTTGCTCAAGGGCGCCAGGCACGGATTGGGCCGGTGATCCGGGTCACCCATGTAGCGGTTGTAGCTGTTACCGCCCTTGGCAAAAACATGGTCGACACCTTCGCGGGCGTCGGCGTTGTAGCGTGCCAGGGTTTGGCTCAGAGCCTGGGGGTCGACGCCAATGGCTTGGGCCAATTGCTCTGCGCTCTCGGCGCGGTGCAGGTAGCCGGCGTTGATCAGTGCCGAGTTGTCGACCGGGCTGGGGCGCGCCAGGCCCATGCCATATCGACTTAATGCCTCGCTGTCACAGATCAACCAACACGGGCTGCTGCCGGTGGCAAACATGGCTTGAACGAAATGGTGGTAGGAGTTGGCTTCATTGACGAAGCGCTGGCCAGCCCGGTTTACGGCGATCACGCCAGGCTTGGCGCGGTCGGTCACCAAGTGCGGGAAACGCTCGCGCTCGCCGGTCTTGTGCGTCAGTTCCGAGACCGGCGCCCAGAAAAAGTTGGCTGCCATGTCGTGTCCGCAGGCGGCATTTACCGTTTCGCCCAAGCGCATGCCATCGCCGCTGTTACTCGACGGCGACATGCTCAGGTGCGGGGTGCCGGTGTCCGGGCGAAAGTTGGCGGCAAGTTTCCCGGCAGCAAAACCGCCCATGGCGCAAATCACGCCGCCGCGCGCGAGCACTCGTTGCTGCACGCCGTTGCGGGTCACCAGAACGCCGGTGACCGTGCCATTTTCAACGATCAGTGAGTCGGTGTTGCTGCTCAGCCACAGCTCCACGCCGTTGGCAAATGCCGTGGTGGCCAGACGGGCGATCAAGGCGTTGCCGACGGTCAAGCGGGTACCTCGATGATGACGGATGCGATCAATGCCGTAGCGCGCCATTAATTTGAGGCAATGCCAAAGTGACCCTGGCGAGCGCTTGAAACTGAGGAAGTGCTGGATGTCGGCACGGTTGACCATCATGCCGCCGAACAGCAGCATGCCCGCGGGTGGCATCTTCAGCGTCTTGAAGTGTTCGCCAAGGGCGCGCCCGTCGTACTCGACCATTTCCAGCGCCCGGCCGCGGTCAGTGCCACCTTGCTCGTCCGGGTAATAGTCGGGCGATAGCGGGCGTATGGCATAGGCCAGTTCGGTATGCTTTTCGAGCCAGCCGAGTGCTTCATGCCCGCGCTCGATATAGGTGTCCACCAGCTCGGCGTTATAGCCAGCACCGATGGTCTGCTTCAGGTAGGTACGCATGGCCTCGGCACTATCATCGAAACCCGCAGCCTTTGCCTGATCGGTGCCGTAGATCCACACGGCACCACCGGAAATCGCCGAGGTGCCACCGAAGGTCTCAGCTTTTTCGATCAGCAGAACCTTGAGCCCATTGCAGGCAGCCGTGGTGGCTGCGGCAAAACCGGCGGCACCGCTGCCTAGCACTATGACGTCATAGTGATGAGTCGCGACCTGCTGCGCGGCGGTTGTTGGCGGTTGGGTAAAACTGTTCATGCTGCAAACCTCTTATGGGAATGGTGCTGCGGATCAGATCTGCAGGGGGGTCACACCCATAAAGTTGCCGAGGTTGCCGAGCTGGGCATACGCCATTTCAGGACCCGTCTGGATCGGACATTGACGGTCACGCGCAAAGGCCAGCAGTGGGGTGATTTCCGGCGAGGTCACGACATCCGCGACCAGGGTTCCGGCCTTCAGGCTGTTCAGCAGGTCCGTCGACAGAGGCAGCTCGCCGCTGCCGCCCATTCCAACCGGCGAGGCGTTGACCACCAGCTCGAAACTCTCCAGCGAGTTGAATTCGCAACTGATGGCGATAGACGGGAAGGCGGTCTGCAGCAGATCGACCAGGGCTAAGGCGCGTTCGGCGCTGACGTCGGTGATCGTCAGCTGACTGACCCCCGCCTGGCACAGCGAATAGGCAATCGCGCTGCCGACGCCGCCGGAACCGACCACCAGGGCGCTTTTGCCTTCGGCTTGAAACTGGTGCTGGCGAGCCGCGTTGAGGAAACCCTCGCCATCGACGTTATCGCCGATTAGGCGACCATCCGGCTCACGGCGGATGACATTGACCGAGCGCAACGCAAGCGCCCGTTCACTGACTTCGTCCAGACGTGTCGCGAGCAGTTGCTTGTAAGGCACCGTGACCACGCAGCCGCGCAGATTTTGCCAGCCACGCAGGCTGTCAAGGAACGCATCCAACGCCTGCTCGCGCATGTCGACGGCAATCATCGCCAGGTTCAGCTCATGTCTGGCGAACCAGGTATTGAAGTTCTCCGGGGACTTAACCTGCGAAATGGGCGAACCCACTATGGCCACCAGTTGCGTAGCTCCACCAATCATGCTGATCTCCAAATTGTTGGTGTTGTTGTAGGGCTAAGCGTGCGGGCAGGGGGCAAGTCGGACAAGATGTTTGCGGGGGTTTTTGGTTGATTATCGCTTCATAGAAGCGATAATCGCATTAAAAGGGCGAATTTTTGAATGGCTCGTTGGGCTCAGCTGTTCATGTTGTGAAAGTGCACCTGCATGCGCTCGGCGTTGGCAGGGCAATCACTGAACAGTTCGAAGGCCTTGACTGCCTGGAACACGGCCATGGTGCCGCCATCCAGCGTGCGGCAACCCAAGGCGCGAGCCTGCTTGAGCAGCTCGGTTTCGAGTGGGAAATAGATGATCTCGGCCACCCACAATTCGGCGCGCAGTAGCGCCACCGGCAGTGCCGTGCCAGGCAGTTTTGCCATGCCCACCGGGGTGGTATTGACCAAACCATCAGCCGCCGCTACCGCCGCGGGCAGATCCAGCCCGACAATCGCGCGCCCAAGGCCGAAGTGAGCATTTAGGTTATCCACCAGACCCTGAGCCCGACTCGGATCGACTTCAAACACGGTCAGTTGCTCGACACCTTCAGAAAGCAATGCATGCGCCACTGCCGCACCTGCGCCGCCGGCCCCCATCTGTACCACTCGGTGACGGGCCGCCTGGGCCAGACCCCTGCGGAAACCTTCGGCAAACCCAAGGCAATCGGTGTTGTGGCCGATTCGCTTGCCATCCTTGAGCACCACCGTGTTGACTGCGCCAATACCGCGGGCCTCATCAGAAAGCTCATCGAGCAGTGGGAGGATGGCCTGCTTGCAGGGATACGTAATGTTGAGGCCGGTGAAACTCATCTGTTCGGCGCTCTTGAGCAGTTCGGGCAGCGCGTTGATGTCTAGTTTCAGTGCATCGAGATCGATCAGCCGATACAAATAGCGAATGCCTTGGGCATCACCTTCATGTTCATGCAGGGCAGGTGTGCGCGAGCCCTGAATACCGGCACCAATCAGGCCAGCCAGTACGGATTTTTTGTTATGGCTCATGGTGATCAGGCTTTCAATAAGTGGGCGAAATGTTCGAGGGCGAGGCGGTAGCCGTTGGTACCCATCCCACAAATCACGCCGACAGCGACTGCCGACACAAATGAGTGATGGCGGAACTCTTCACGTTTGTGCACGTTGGACAGGTGCACTTCGATCACCGGTAACTCAGCAGCGGACAAGGCGTCGCGGATCGCTACGGAGGTATGGGTCCAGGCCGCCGGGTTGATCACGATGCCAGCACAGCGACCTCGGGACTGATGAATCCAGTCGATAAGTTCACCTTCATGATTAGTTTGGCGGAATTCGATTTGCAAGTCGTGCGATGCGCCAGTGCGTTCACACAGATCAGCGACATCGGCGAGGGTTTCGTAGCCGTAGGTGGCCGGTTCGCGAGTACCAAGCATGTTTAGATTGGGGCCGTTGAGTACCAAAATTGTATGAGTCATTGCAATGATCTCCATCGTTTTTTCAAGCATCGGCAAAGACAGCCAAGCATGGCTGCGAAAATGTACCAGATGGTTAATTTCGTCAACGGGGGGAGCATTGGTATCGATGCGTGAACAAAGGCCGAAAATCAACGAAGGGCACACACGTTAGCCGCAAAGCATTACGGGCAGGGGTGTTCAGCCGAGGTGCTCGGTTCTGCAGAGCCGTTTAAGTCAGAGAAAATATGTGCGTTTATCGCCCATTTCCGAAAAGTGGCGGTGCTCGGTCGCTATTACAGAGTGAAAGTCCGCAACCTCTGGAAATCAAGAGCCGGTTCCTGGCGGCGTCAATCCAGTACCGGTCTGAGCAAAGCTTGCGCTTCGTAAAGAGGGGTGAGATAGCGCTCGCGCATTCCCTCGGCATTCATGCGTGACGAGTGGGTGGTAAGCGCCAGGGTAGCCTTGAGCTGGCCAGCGCGATTGAGTAGCGGAACACCCAGTACCAGCATTCCCGGCTCGAACTCTTGGTCAACACAGGAATACCCCTGGAGGGCCACTTGCCGTAACTCGGCTCGTAATGTATCGATATCCACGCAGGTGTAGGGCGTCAGTTGTTGCAAGGGAACACGGCTGAAGTAGGCGTCCAGCTCTGTTTCACTCAGCGCCGCCAGCCAGAGGCGGCCGCTGGCGGTGCAATACATGGGTACCCGTGAACCTGGGCGGATCGACAGCGAGGTGATGTGGCTATAACGACTGCGGACGATGTGCACGACTTCGTCGCCGTCGCGCGTGCCAACGGACACATGCTCCTGGGTGGTACGCGCCACTTGTTCGACGATGGGCCGAAGCATGCGCGGCATCTGCGCCGAGTCGACGTACGCTTGGCCGATGCGCAGGGCTTTTGCGGTTAGCCAGTAATGTCGGCCATCGGTCTCGGCAAATTCGTCGTGGACCAGCGTCAGTAGAAAGCGCCGCACAGCGCTTGATGTCAGCCCGGATAGTTTGGCTGCTTGCGGCACGCTCAAGCGGGGTTGATCGGCGCTGAACAATTGCATCAGGGCCAAGCCTTTTTGCAGACCAACGATCAGGTCACGCGGATGAATGATTGGCTGGGTCATGACAAGGACTTCCGTTGATTTTCCGCAAAGGGGCGATTATCGCAGCGTCAGCGGGATCCGTCAGATACAAAGTCTGCCCGCGAGACGTCGCGGTGGTTCTGCTGCTCTCAAGAACGCGTTCAACCACATTTACCATTGACCCTTTCTTCCCCTGACTGATCGGCAAGTGCTTTTCCGACAATGTAACCAAAGGTCATGCCAGGGCCCAGGGTGATGCCGCCGCTAGGGTAGTAGCCGCTCATGATGCTGTTCATGTCGTTGCCCACGGCAAATAATCCAGGGATCGGCGCGCCATGCTCGCCCAATACCCGAGCACAAGCGTCAGTGTTCAATCCGGTAAAGGTGCCCAGGCTACCGGGAACCAGCTTCACCGCGTAGAACGGCCCTTGGCGCAGGCTACCCAGGGACGGGTTGGGGCCGTGCAGCACTTCCCCCTGGGCTTTGTTGTACAACGACTCACCGCGTTGGAAGAGCGGATCGCGGCCTTGCTCGGCGCCCTGATTGAAGGTGCTGACGGTGGCTTCGAGTTGTTGCGCATCAATCCCGCATTGGCGTGCCAGCCCGGTCAAGGTCGGGTCCTTGAACAGGTAGCCTTGGCGCACGTAGGACGCGGTGGGGAACGGAAACGGCTTGGACCAGCCCAGACCATAGCGCCGCTGAGCGCGGTGGTCGCAGATCAGCCAGGACACCGGGGTTTCTCCCGGCTTGGTGGCGTTGAACAGCGCGCACATGTAGTCGTGGTAGGAGTTGGCTTCGTTGACGAAGCGCTGACCATTCTGGCGTACGGCGAGGAAGCCCGGCTTGGCCCGTTCCATCAGATGTGGGAAACCGCTGAAACCACCGTCTTCTCGTGGCACCCGGGAGACCGGTGCCCAAGCGGCGGCATGCGGCATGTCGGATGCAACTCGGGCGCCGACGCTTTCGCCCAGGCGTAGGCCGTCGCCAGTATTGCCCTTGGGCGCTGCGCTCAGGTGCTCGGTGCCGTTGGGCGCATGGGCAAACGCGCGAGCAATACGCTGCTGGTCGTGGGGAAAGCCGCCGCAGGCCAATACCACGCCCCGCCGTGCGCGGATTTCAAACAACCTCCCGGCCCGCTCAACATGTGCCCCGACCACGTGTTCGCCTTCGCGAAGCAGCCCTCGTACCGGTGCATCGGTCAGCAGCCGGACCTTGCGATCCACTGCGCTTTTTAGCAACCGGGCCACCAGTGCATTGCCGTTCACCAAGTGCATGCCCTGGCCATGGCAGAGCAGATCGCGAGCATGGCGCAACAGGCGCTTGCTGGCGTACAGCATTGAGTTCGCAGACCGGCTGGCATTGAGGAAATGATTGAGATCGGCACCGCCAGCAATGCCCATTCCGGCAAGGCTGATGATGTCCAGCGGACGCCGAAGTTTTTTGATCCAAGGACCTAGTCGCCGGCCATCGAATGGCAGGGCGCAGACCGAGCGACTGCCTTTGGCGAAGCCTTCGCTGGCGTGAAAATCAGGCATCTTGCTGCCGGAGAAAAACTGAACTTCGGTATGGCGCTGAAAGAACTCGACCATATTCGGGCCCTGTTCGAGGAACATCTCCACGCGAGGGTCGAGTACATCGCTGTGCAGTTCATTGCGCAGGTAGATCCGGGACTGCTCGAGTTCTTCAACTATCCCGTCGGCGACGGCCAGCGGGTTGCGCGGGATCCACAGCCAGCCGCCCGACCAGGCGCTGGTGCCACCGAGCAGCGGCTCCTTTTCTACCACGATGACATCGAGGCCGAGTTCGGCGGCGGTGACGGCAGTTGCCAGACCTGAGGCGCCGGAACCGACGACCAGGACATCACAGAGCATTTGCTCACTGTTGTGCATAAGGATTACCGCAAGGAGGAATGAGGTTGGGCCATGTTGTCTGGCGGTGTCAGGCAGCCCTTGAGGAACACCGCGATGCACGCGATCAGGGCCGGGACCGCCAGGGCCGTGAAGACCGTTGCGAATGACCAGCCAGCACCGAGCATGTGGGCGCCGGCGAAGCCGCTGGCGATTGACCCCATCCCGCCGATGCCGCGCATCCAGCTGACGCCTGTGGCGCGCGCCTGCGTGGGGTAGAAATTGGCCGACAGCGCATACATGCAGGCGTTGCCACCGTTCATGCAGAACCCTGCCGCTGCCGCCAACATGGCGAACAGTGCGAAACCGTGGCTGGCGATGCCGATAAGGTAAATCGCCAGTCCACCCAGCAGGTAAGCAACGGCGAGTGTGCGGTGCGGGTTGCTGCGGTCAATGAACCAGCCAAGAAACAGCGAGCCGAAGGTTCCGCCAAACTGGAACAGGGCGGTAATCAGCGCGGCGTCGCTGACGCTCAGACCGTTGTCCTTGATCAACGTCGGCAACCAGCTCCCCAGCAGGTAGACCAGGAACAGCCCCATGAAATAGGTCAGCCATAGCAGTAAGGTTCCGGTGAAAAAGCCCTTGGAAAGAATCCGCCCGATCGGGCTGGCGCGAGGGTGTTCGACCTCGTCGACCGTGAAACGCGTCTGGTTGTTTGCGAGTCCAGGAGCTAAACGCTGCACGATTCGGGCACTGCGTTGGAGGTACTGCAAGGGGCGTCGGGCAACTAACCAGCGCAACGACTCCGGCACGCCGACGATTAACAACGGCAACGCCAGCAGCGGCAACAGACCTCCAATCAGCAGCACGCTTTGCCAGCCGAAAAGAGGAATCATATAAGCCGAGGTAAACCCGCCTGCTGCCGCGCCAAAAGTGAAACCGCTGAGGACCACAGTAATCAGCATCGAACGTCGGTGGATCGGTGTGTATTCGCTGACAAGGGTGCCGGCGTTAGGCATGGCCGCGCCCAGTCCAAGGCCGGCCAACAGCCGAAGGAAGACCATCCAGTCGAGGTTTGGGGCGAAGGCCGAGGCGAGGGTCAACGTACCGAAAAATGCCACGGCGCAAATCAGCACCGGCTTGCGTCCCAGACGGTCAGACAGTGGGCCGGCGATCAGGGCGCCAATGGCCACACCAATCAAGGCGGCACTCATTACCGGTCCCAGGCTCAGCTTGCTGACTGCCCATTCGCGGACCAGCTCGGGGGCGATGAAGCCCATGATCGCGGCATCGAAACCGTCCAGGGCAATCACCAGGAAGCACAGCAGGACGATCCGCCATTGCAGGCGGGTCATGGGGTGGGTGTTGATAAACTGGTCGACGTTGATCGACTGTAAGGCGCTCATGGCGACCTCCATTATTGTTTTTATTAGCGGAGCTGGCCGCTCCTTGGCGGAAGCGGCTCAACGGTGCTGGGTTGTAGAGCCGATACTGCAAGCGGGGAGCGAAGCGGGCAATGAAGCGCAACGGCGAATACATCGATGATCGCATCTGCGGTGCGATAATCGCTGTATTCCGTTAATAAAGTGCTCTAGTCGATGAAGCAGCGCTGCTGCGGCCAGTCATGACCCTCTGAGGGCTCAGTGGCGCGTGGCCTGGGCCTGCAGACGAAACTCACTGGGGCTGTGCTGGGCGTGTTTGCGAAAGAACCGGCTGAAATAACCGACATCGGAAAAGCCCATGCCGTGGGCGATCTGCTTGACGCTCTGGGGTGAATGGGCCAGCTCGCGTTTGGCCTCGAGGATAAGCCGGGCGTTTATCAGGGTCATCGGCGTCATACCCAGCTGTTCATGGCACAGCCGACCGAGCGTGACGACGGTGACACCCAGGCGATTGGCGTAGTCATTGAGCGATAGGTGTTGGCGAAAGTCTCTGTTCACCAGTTCGCGGAAGGCGATGACCTGTTGGCTGCGTCGATTGTGACAGTGCGCGGGCAGGCCGTCGGTGTGCTCGCCCAGGCGCAGCATCTGGATAACCAGCGCGAGCAGCAATGACATACTGCACGCGACGTGTTCCCGACCACGGCCGTGATACTCCTCGTACAACGCCCGATACAGCGGCTCCAGCGGATTTTCGGCTGGCTCCCAATGCGGCAGGGCGACTATGCAAGGCCTCTGGATCTGTGGCAACAGGCCGGGGGAAATTACCTGGACGATGCTTTCCAGCGGGTGCTGGACGGCTGTGATCACATGCCCGTCGACCCGTCCGTGCCAGGTGAAGCCATGGACGATCTGCTCAGGGATGAACAGCAGGCACGGTGCCTTGACCTCGACCCGCTGGTTGTCCAGCAGCACTTCGCCTTCGCCACTTTGCAAGTACAGCACCTGCAACAGCCCGTCGTGTCGATGGGCGGCGATCTCCCAGTTGTAGGCGCCGGAGCGCAAGGAGATCGATTCGACATGCAGGGAGTCGTGCCAGACCGGAGGCGCCGACTCTCCGTACAGGGCGTAATTGGGAATCTTGTTCATTATTTTTATGTTCTATGGGAGCACGTGTTTTCTACCTTAACGAAGAATCCGGGCGTTGGGCAATTCACGTCCGATTTGTCGTAAAAGTCTCGACGGTTGCTGGTTTTGTCCATTCTTGTGCGTGGCCCCGCGCTTCTATCCTGAGCATCGCCCACTGCCTCGAATGCAGTTGGGCGAACTGTCCTGAAGTGCGTGTGGAGATAACAATGAACAATAACGACCTACAGAAAAACTGGCTGAACCTCGACTCCATGGTCTGCGTACTCACTGGCGCGGCCGGCGGTATCGGTGCGGCGATTGCCGCCGCGCTGGTACGTCAGAATGCCCATGTGGTGCTGCTCGATCGAGACGAGCAGAAATGCCGCGAATTGGCCGCCGAATTGGCGCAAAGCAGTGCAGCGGATGTCTCGGTGTTGCACTGCGATATCGCCGATCCCCTCAGCGTGCAGCGGGCGGCCGACCAAGTAAAAGCGCTCCATGGGCGCTGCGATGTGCTGATCAACAACGCCAGCGTGCTGCAGGCCGGGGCTCTCGAAGATCTGACCCTGGAAAAATGGAATCAGGTGTTGTCGGTCAACCTCACCGGTTATCTGTTGTGTGCCCAGGCGTTCGGGCGGCAGATGCTGGCCCAGCAAAGCGGCAGTATTGTGCATATCGCCTCGATTGCCGCGCACTACCCGCAAACCTTCAGCGGCGCCTACAGCGCAGCCAAGGCCGGGGTCGCTATGCTCTCCCGGCAGATCGCCGCAGAGTGGGGCCCACGGGGCATTCGCAGCAATGCCATCTGTCCAGGGCTGATCCGAACGCCGTTGTCGGCGGCCTTCTATGCAGACCCCAAGGTCGAGCAGCAGCGCAAGGCGATGACGGCCAACCAGCGGATCGGCGAGCCGGCGGACATAGCCGACGCTGTGCTGTTCCTTGCCAGCTCGCGGGCTGGCTATGTCAACGCTGCCGAGCTGACCGTCGATGGTGGCCTGGAAAGCATGTTGATGGCGTTGATTCCGCGCCCCGGTTTTGAATCACCCGTGGCGAGCCGTCAGGCCTGACATCCGTTCGGCCGGTTGCGGCCGAATCCCGAATATCCCAGCGAGCCCGTGCCCGTCGTTCTGTCGATGTCGACGACGGCTGCCGTTCGGCTGGCTTTTACCGAGTGAGACTGACCATGACGACTGCAACTACCGCCGCGACCCGAACCTGCGACGTACTGGTGATCGGTGCCGGTGCCGGTGGCCTGGCGACCGCCATCACGGCCCGCAAGCAGGGGCTGGAAGTCATTGTGATTGAAAAGGACGCCTACTTCGGTGGCACCACCGCGTTCTCCGGCGGGGTGTTGTGGATTCCCGGCAACACGCTAGCCAAGGCCAAGGGCATCAAGGACAGCCGAGAAGCCGCGCTGACCTACATGAAGAACGAAACCGGCGATTTCTACGATGCTGAGGCCGTCGCCGCGTTTCTCGATACCGCGCCGCAGATGATCGACTTTTTCCAGCGCGAGACCGAGGTTCAGTTCATTCCGACCCTGTATCCGGACTATCACCCGCAGGTGGCCGGTGGCGTCGATATTGGCCGCTCAATCCTCGCCGCGCCTTATGACATCCGCAAGCTGGGTGCCGACATGGCGCGCCTGCGACCGCCGCTTAAAACCATCACCTTTATCGGAATGATGTTCAATTCGTCGAATGCTGACCTCAAGCATTTCTTCAATGCCACCAAATCCCTGACCTCATTCCTCTATGTCGCCAAGCGTCTGGTGACCCATGCCAAGGAGCTGCTGCTGTACCGGCGCGGGATTCAGGTCACTAGCGGCAATGCCCTGGCCGCCCGGCTGGCGAAATCGGCGCTCGACCTCGGGATCCCGATCCTCACTCAAACGACCGCCGAGCAATTGCTGCAAGGAGCGGAACGTGTCGACGGGGTCTTGGCGCGCACCGAAAACGGCGAACTACGGATCGAAGCTCGCCACGGCGTGGTACTGGCCAGTGGTGGTTTTTCCCATGATCTGCAACGGTTGAAGCAGGCCTATCCCCACGTGCGCCGTGGTGGTGAGCATTTCTCGCCGGTGCCCCAGACCAACACTGGGGACGGCGCCCGAATGGCCGAAGCCTTGGGCGGCACCGTCGATATCCGGCTCAAGGCGGCCGCTGCCTGGATGCCCGTGTCGAAAGTGCCTATGGGCGACGGCGGGTTCACGGCCTTCCCGCATTTGCTCGATCGCTACAAGCCCGGGGTGATCGGCGTCACCCGCAATGGTCAACGTTTCACCAACGAATCCAACTCTTACCACGATGTTGGCGCGGCGATGATCGAAGCCTGTAGTGATCAGACCGAAACCGCCATGTGGCTGATCTGCGACCGCCGGACCATGGCCAAGTACGGCCTGGGTTATGCCAAGCCGGCACCGATCCCCCTCGGTCCGTTGCTACGCAACGGTTACCTGCACAGCGGCAGAACTCTGGCTGAACTGGCGGGCAACGCCGGGCTTGATGCTGCCGGGCTGGAGCAGACGGTACGCGACTACAACCGCACGGCGGGGCAGGGCGTGGATCGGCAGTTCGGCCGTGGCACCACCACCTTCAACCGTTACCTCGCCGACCCGCAGAACCTGCCGAATCCCTGTGTGGCGCCGATTGGCGACGGCCCGTACTACGCCCTAAAGCTGGTCATGGGCGACCTCGGCACCTTCGATGGTATTAAGACCAGCGTGCACGGCGAAGTGCTCAACGATCAGGGGCGCGCCATTGATGGGCTATACGCTGTGGGCAATGATCGGGCGAGCATCATGGGCGGCA
>NZ_JAMFRV010000308.1 GCF_026224925.1 Pseudomonas sp.
GGTAATGCCCGGTGGCATTTGTTTAAGCACCGTTTGCGAGACCGCCGTTACTTGCGCGTTGGCGGTGCGGATATCCACTCCGGGCTGGAAGAAAATCTTCACGATCCCCATTCCTGGAAGCGATTGCGACTCCAAGTGCTCGATGTCGTTCACTGTGGTGCTCAACGAGCGCTCGTAGGTATAGATCACCCGGCCGGCCATGTCATCGGGTGACAACCCGTTGTACTGCCAAACCACGGCGATCACCGGAATGCCGATGTCGGGAAACACGTCGGTAGGGGTTCGCAGGGCCGCCATTGGCCCGACAATGCAGATAAAAATCGCCAACACGATGAACGTGTAGGGCTTGAGCAATGCGGTCTTTACCAGCCCGAGCATGCAGGAACCTCCAATTAGGGATGCCTGCAGTTTTGCCCGGCGAACTTAAACGTTCGCTTTCAGCCAGATGAATAAATAGTTAGTTAGCGCTTTAACTTCCTTTCACATGGATTCATTTGTTCGTCCCGTGTCGGCTCGCCAAACTAGTGGTCATCGAACACCCCGACGTTGCCGGGGACACAGTTTCTAACTGCTGAGGTATGTCAGAATGTCATCTAAAACCTTATTACTGATTCCGATGTTGGGCTTGGTTACTCTGCTTTCTGCTTGCGCGGCCGTACCCAAGGCTGATCCGAACGAGGCCTGGATCGGTTTGCAGGAAGACCCCTTGAGTGACCTGATGGCGGAAAGAGTAGACGGCAAGCGTCTTAATGATGGCCGCTACTTTGAAGTAACCCCTGGCTCCCACCGTCTGGACATGACGCTGTACGTGGACGGGATGGGCGATAGCAACCAGGAAGAATGCCAGGCGCATATCGACTTCAACCAGTTCAAGGCCGGTGAGCATTACAAGCTGGTGGAAACCAGTCTCGGTACGGAATACCGCGTCGACCTGGAAGATACCCACGGCAAGCAATTGGGCAAAACCAAGGATTTCACCTGCCTGGCGGGTTGAGTTCAGGGCGGCCTAATCCAGCGCACTACCCCGGCGGCATTCAAGTATCAAACTGGCGCCACCGGCAGGGCTGGCGCCGATGTGCAGTTTGAAACCGTGCAAGTTAACGATAGCCGCGACGATGGACAGGCCCAGGCCGAAGCCGTTTTGCTGGCTGCCGCCTTCGCAACGATAGAACCGCTGGAACACGGCCTCGCGCTCAGCGAGCGGGATGCCAGGGCCGGAGTCCTGGATTTCAATGCGGGTGTCGTTGCCGAAACGGTAGGCGCTAAGGATGACCTGGCCACCCACGGGGGAGAATTTTATGGAGTTGCTTAGTAAGTTAGCCAGCGCTTCAAACAGCAACGCACGGTCGCCTAATATCGGGGGTAGCGAGGGCTCCAGGCGCAGGTCCAGGGTCAAGCCTTCCTCTTCGGCCACCGGCAGATAGAATTCGTACAATTCCTGCAACAATGGGCTCGGATCGAGTACAACAAAGGCTGATCGGCGCTGGTGATCTTCCAGTTCAGAGATACGTAACAGACCCCGAAAGCGCGCCATCAACATGTCTGCTTCAGCAATCACTTGGCTCATTTGCTGGGCTTGCTGCGACTCTTCCGGAGACTGTTGCTGAATGCGGTACAGCTGGGCACGCAGGCGAGTCAGCGGGGTTCGCAGATCGTGAGCAATGTTGTCGCAAACGCCCTTGACCTCGAACATCAGTTTTTCGATGCGGTCGAGCATCGCATTGACAATGACGGCCAGCATGTCCAACTCGTCGCGGCTGTTTGACACCGGCAGACGTCGGGCCATGTCACCCGCAACGATCGACTCCGCGCTGGCTTGGATGGCGCGGATTCTCCTTAACGGTCGACGTCGTAATAGATGCCAGCCCGCCGCGCCAGGAATGATCGTCAGGGACACCGCCCACAACAGCGCGTGCCAAATAATGGTGGTCACCGCGAACAGCGAACCGTTGTCGCGCACCAGTATCAGCCAGCCGCCGTCATGAGTTTGGGTAGCCACTGCGTCGCAGCTATCTTGCGGCAGTTGCGGATTGTCGGAGTCGATGCAGCCGGACAACTGATGAATCTGGCCGTCCAGCGGCAGGTTCGCCGGAATGCTGTTGACCGGGCCACTCAGTGGTCGATATTCACTGTCAAACAAGCCGTAGGCATCCACCGCTCGCATGTCGAATTTTTCGCTGGTGGTCAGTGCCTCGACTAGCTGATAACCCTGGAAGCGCGAAAAAAGATGCTGCCGTTGCATCAGCGAGTGCCGGGCGAGGTTGCTCAGGTAGCCAGTGACTTCCCAATACAACACGCCCATCAGGATGCCGCTCCAGGCGACAAACAGAAAACTGTACAGCGCCAATAAACGGCTGCTCGACGAGCGCCAACCCTTAGAGGGGTTCAGCAATGACATAACCCGAGCCTCGCACGGTTCGAATTAGCGGCGTCAGGCCTGGTGCGTCGATTTTTTTACGCAAGCGCCCGATGTGCACATCGATCAAGTTGGTGCCGGGGTCGAAATGGTAGCCCCACACTTCTTCGAAAATCATCATTCGGGTAATGATTTGTCCGGTGTTGCGCATCATGAATTCCAGCAACTTATATTCGGTGGGCAGCAAGTTAAGTGGCTGATCACCCCGGCTAGCTTCACGGCTGATCAAGTTGAGCGCCAAATCACCGACATGCAGTACGGTTTCAGCCTCACTCACCGGATTGCGCCGACGCAGCAATACTTCGACCCTGGCGGCCATTTCGTCAGAGGCAAACGGCTTGGACAGGTAATCATCACCGCCGGCGCGTAAGCCCCTTACTCGCTCATCGACGTCCGACAATGCGCTGATCATCAAAATGGGTGTAGCAATGCCCAGGGCACGCAAGGTGGTGACGATGGCCAACCCATTCACTTCTGGCAACATGCGGTCCAGCGTGATCAAGTCATAGCCGCCGCTGACGGCGCGTACCAGGCCTTCTCGGCCATTGTCCACCCAATCAACGTCGAGTCCATGACTGCTCAATTCGGCAACGATTTCCTGCGCCGTGACGGCATCGTCCTCGATGGTCAGAATTCGGGTCATGCGGGATTACCTGGAAGGGTTACGGCTGAAGGCCGTATTTTGCTCCTAAATGTTTGGTTACTTTTTAACAAATAGTTTATGTGGCTACACAGTGGCGGCTAATTGGGTCGTCGCAGCACTGCTGCAGCCCTTGTATCTAGAGGCTTTGGCTATTCGCCGGAGGTCTTCTGATCTTTTTTATCTTCAGCGTTACCTTCAGCGTGTTTCCCGCTTTCACTGCGGATCTGCGCATGGCTGATCAGGGTGAAGATGAAACTGCCGCCAATGATGTTGCCTGCCAGTGTCGGGCCAGCGAACGTCAGCCAGAAGTCTTTCCATGGTAATTGCCCGGCGAACACCAAGTACGAAACCTCAGCAGAACCGACAACGATGTGGGTGAAATCCCCGAGCGCCATCAAGTAGGTAATGAGGATGATGATCCACATCTTCGCGCTTTCCATGGACGGAATCATCCAGACCATGGTTGCGATCATCCAGCCGGACACGATGCCTTTGGAAAACATTTGGCTGACGTTGTTTTCCATGACCTTACGGCCGATGTCGAGAAACGCAACATCGGTTTTAGCGTCGAAAATTGGTAAATGCAGCATCACGTAGGCGACCAACAGCGTGCCGCTCAAGTTGCCCACCAGCACCACGCCCCACAAGCGCAACAGCCTGCCGAAATTGTTCAACGTAGGTTTACTCATCACCGGCAACACGGCGGTAATGGTGTTCTCCGTGAACAACTGCTGCCGGGCAAGAATCACGGCGAGGAAGCCGGCTGAATAGCCAAGGCTGGCGATCACTTTGCTGGTGTCACCCGCGGGTAAATTTGCATTGAATAAACCCATCGCCATCAGCGACAGGCCCATGGTCAGGCCTGCGGCGAGGGCCGACCACCACAGCGCGGCGACACTGCGCTCCAGCTCCTTGTCGCCTTGTAAGCGAATGGTTTCATGTAAGACGGCCGCACGTGGCGGTTGGTTTTTGTCGACATCCTCTTTTTCTTCCCTGGACAGCCCCGGGGTTTTTCCGTCTGTTTTACTGACCATAAAAGTCCTTGGTTCCAATGCTGAGATCATTTGTTGCGCATGGAATGCTGCACGACGCTAGTGGTTAAGACACAATCCACCGCCGAGCGTTCGCCGCTAACCAGAGCGTTTGCCAAGCAAATCGTATTTATCCAGGAGAAACACCGTGACTATCCAAATTCGTGAAGCGACCAGGGCTGATGCCGACGTAATTCTTGGCTTTATCACCGAACTGGCGATCTACGAAAATGCCAAACACGAAGTACTGGCCAGCGTGGCCGACATAGAACGTAGCCTGTTTGATGAGCCATCGCCGGCACAGGCATTGATTTGCTTGTTGGACGATCAACCGATTGGTTTTGCCGTGTACTTCCTGAGTTACTCCACCTGGCAAGGGCGCAAGGGGTTGTACCTGGAAGATCTGTATGTTTCGGCTGAACATCGTGGTGTGGGTGCGGGGAAGAAACTGCTTCGCCATCTGGCCAAAATTGCCTACGACAGCGGCTGCGGTCGTTTTGAATGGAGCGTGCTGGATTGGAATACGCCAGCCATCGACTTTTATAAGTCCATTGGCGCTGAACCACAGGAAGAGTGGGTGCGTTACCGCTTGGCTGGTGACACCTTGAAAAGCTTCGCGCTAGGCGAGTAACGGGCTAGGCCATTCATCAAAGAGTTCGCGGGACTCGATGCGTCGCACACCGGCCATTAGCATTGTTTCCCACGCGCTCTGCAGTGAGCCGCCCAGGTCAATGGCGCGGCAAGCGTCAGCGATAACGAGGGTGGTCAAGCCCTCGGCCCGGGCGTCTTGTGCCGACCAGGCCACGCAAAAGTCCAGTGCCAGGCCGACCACAAATACCGTATCAATCGCGCGGTCCTTAAGGTAACCGGCCAATCCGGTACGGGTGCAGCGGTCTGCTTCGAGGAACGCCGAGTAACTGTCGATACCGGGGTTACAGCCTTTGCGCAGTATCAATTGCGCTCTGGGCAGATCGAGGTCCGCGTGCAATTGGGCGCCGTAGGTGTCTTGCACACAGTGATCGGGCCACAGGGTTTGCGCGCCGTAGGGCAGGTGGATACTGTCGAACGGCTTCAGCTGTTTGTGGCTGGACGCAAATGAAATATGGCCGAGCGGATGCCAATCTTGAGTGATAACAATGTTGCGAAAGCGCGCACCGAGCCGATTGATCAACGCAACCAATGCATCGCCATCCGCCACCGCCAGTTGACCTCCAGGCATAAAGTCATTTTGCATATCGATAACCAGCAGCGCGCAAGACGGGCTGGAGGGTGAGGCAGTGCCAGTAAACGTCATGATCAGCTTGCCTTGAGCGTCATCCGCCGGGGCGGAAAGATCCAGTGTGCCTGAGGCGCAGCAGAACCATAAGACGCCGCAGGGTGCGTTTATCGATAAACCTGAGAATTAGTTCGCGAAAACATCAATCGGTAGGAGGTTTCGCCGCGTCTTGGACCCCGGACCCATCGCGGGCAAGCGCGCTCCTACAGGTAGCTATCATGTCATTAAAACTTCATGAGATTTATGCCTGCGTTTCAATAAGTTAGCCGTTGTTTGATAAGAGACAACTTGTATCTAGGTCCGTCCGACGTGGTTTCTAGCCAAACACTCGAATCGGCTTGCCGGCATGCCATGCCTGAATGTCTTCAATCATTTGGCTGAAGAACATCTGGTAGTTGTTTTCGGTGACATAGCCAATGTGCGGGGTGGCGAGCACATTGTTCAAGGTGCGAAACGGATGGTCAGCGGGCAGGGGTTCCGGCTCGTAAACGTCCAGTGCCGCTCCGGCTATGGCGCCGCGTTGCATCAGGCTGATCAGCGCGGCTTCATCAATGATCGGGCCGCGTGCGGTGTTGATCAAGTAAGCGGTCGGCTTCATCCAGCCCAGCGCCTGCGCATCGACGATGCCGCGGCTGCGGTCGCTAAGGACCAGATGCACGCTCAGTACGTCCGATTGTTCAAACAGCTCGCGCTTGGTGACGTAGGTCACACCGACTTCTGCAGCACGTTCGGTGGTGAGGTTTTCACTCCAGGCGATGACCCGCATGCCAAACGCTTGAGCGTATTTGGCAACCCACTTGCCGATACTGCCCAGGCCCAAAATCCCCAGCGTCTTGCCATACAAGTCACTGCCCAGACCGATCTGCCAGCCGCCATCACGCAGAGAGTTGGCTTCGCCCACCAAGTTGCGGGTGATGCCCATGATCAGCGCCCACGTGACTTCTGGAGCAGCGTTTTTATAGCTCTCAGTCCCGCATACCTGAATACCCAGACGTGCGGCGGCGGGCAGGTCGATGGCGGCGTTGCGCATGCCTCCGGTGACCAACAACTTCAGCCGTGGCAGTTGGCTCAACAAGGCGTCATTGAACTGCGTACGCTCGCGCATCACGCAAATGATCTCGAACGACTCAAGGCGAGAAACCATGGTCGCGGTGTCTGCCGGAAACTCATGCAGAAAGCTGACATCAGCGATTGAGTCAAGAACCGTCCAGTCCACCACGTCACTGGCTACTGACTGCCAGTCGTCTAGGACGGCGATTCGTAGGAGGGAATGCTCAGTCATTCAGGGTGCCTCGCTAAAGGAATGCATTGGAATTATTGTTTCTATTAACCAAACAACCCGGCCGCAATGTTGATCGAAAAGCCCAAAATCGCCGTATTAAACACAAACCCGACCAACGATTGCGCGAGCACGGTTTTGCGCAGATCCCGGCTGGCGACACCCACGTCGGCGGTTTGTACGGCGACGCTGATGGTGAAAGAAAAATACAGAAAGTCCCAATAGTCCGGGTTTTCCTCGCCATCAGCAAAGCGCAATGCCGGTTTTTGGGTGTCGGCGGTGTAAAAAAGGCGTGCGTAGTGCAGGCTGAAAATCACCCCGGTTACCAGCCAGGAGCCGACGACTGTCAGGCCAGTGAACCCGTAATGGAAGGCTTTGGCGTTGGTGCTCAGGTCTTTGCTGCCGACCAGCTCTACGCCGATTGCCGCAAGGCTGGCAATCGCCGCCACGCAGACCATTGTCAGCACCAACCCGGCATTTTCATCTTCAATGATGGCAAAGCGTTTGACGTCGTCGGCTTCTGCGCGATTGGTCTGCCAGATCATCAAAATCAGGTAGGTCCATACCCCGATGTTCCAGCCGATCAATACGTGGGTGATCAGTGAGAGGCCGGGAACAACGAAACTGCACACAATGCCGCTGGCGCAGCCAAGCAGTCCAGCTACGGTCAGGCGGGGATGAGTACGGGCAATATGGGGCATCAGAGGGCATCGCAGTCAGGGTCTGTGCGAACCTTAGCACGGCCTTTGCGGCAGTTGAAAAAACGGCGCAGAAGTGATTCTGCGCCGCACGCCCACAAGGGCAAAAAGCTGATGCCGTAACCCGTTAGCGGACCAGACTTGGCTGCTTGTTGTTGAACGACCAACCTGGAATCAAATACTGCATGGCGACGCCGTCATCCCGCGCGCCGAGGCCCATACCTTTGTAAAGTTCGTGAGCTTTTGCCACTTGGTCCATGTCCAGCTCTACGCCGAGGCCCGGCTTTTTCGGCACTTGCACGCAGCCGCCGACAATTTGCAGCGGCTCTTTGGTCAGACGCTGGCCGTCTTGCCAAATCCAATGGGTGTCGATTGCTGTGATATCGCCTGGCGCTGCTGCCGCCACGTGGGTGAACATTGCCAAGGAGATATCAAAGTGGTTGTTGGAGTGCGAACCCCAGGTCAGGCCCCATTCGTTGCACATCTGCGCGACACGTACCGAACCTTGCATCGTCCAGAAATGCGGGTCAGCCAGGGGGATATCTACCGATTGCAGTTGGATCGCATGGCCCATTTCACGCCAGTCAGTGGCGATCATGTTGGTGGCCGTTTTCAGGCCCGTGGCCCGGCGGAACTCGGCCATGACTTCGCGGCCGGAAAAACCATTCTCTGCGCCGCACGGGTCTTCAGCGTAAGCCAGGACCGCGTGTTGATCGCGGCACAAATGAATGGCTTCTTTGAGTGACCACGCACCGTTAGGGTCCAGGGTGATGCGCGCATCAGGGAAGCGCTCGGCAAGGGCGGTGACAGCTTCAATTTCTTCTTCGCCGCGCAACACGCCGCCCTTGAGTTTGAAGTCCTTGAACCCGTATTTTGCGTGAGCCGCTTCGGCGAGGCGAACCACTGTTTCGGGGGTCAGCGCTTCTTCGTGCCGCACGCGGAACCAGTCGTTTTCAGCGTCGGGTTCGCTGCGGTAGGCAAGGTCGGTCTTATTGCGATCACCGACATAGAACAGATAACCCAGCATTTTCACTTCGTCGCGTTGCTGACCTTCGCCAAGCAAGGCCGCTACGGGCACGTCCAGATGTTGACCTAGCAGGTCGAGCAACGCCGCTTCCAAGCCGGTGACAGCGTGGATGGTAATACGCAAATCGAAGGTCTGCAGGCCACGGCCAGCGGAGTCACGATCAGCAAATGTTTTACGGACTTGGTTGAGGATTTTTTGATAAGTACCGATCGAGCTGCCGACCACCAGGGAGCGCGCATCTTCCAGTGTCTGCCGAATGCGTTCGCCGCCGGGGACTTCACCGACGCCGGTGTGCCCGGCGTTGTCCTTGAGAATAACGATGTTGCGGGTAAAGAACGGGCCATGGGCGCCGCTTAGGTTCAGCAACATGCCATCGTGTCCAGCGACCGGAACGATCTGCATGCTGGTGATGACGGGGGCGCTGCCGACAGCGTGAGAGTTAGAAGTATTCATTCTGAGGTCCTGTAAACACTGTGGGTCTAGAGCATCGCCGTGATGTGAATCAAAGGTCACGGCGTGCCGTCATTCCTGGTCGAGACGGGTGGTCAAGAATGGTTCGAAGCCGGTGTGCCGGGATTTGCGGCGACAGGCGAAGGTTTACGGCTGCTGCGGGCATAGAACACGATGATCGCGGCAATAATTGATGTTCCCGCGAGGCCATACAGGCCACCTTGAATCGAACCGGTGTGCTCTTCGAGCCAGCCGAAGGTTGCCGGAGCGAAGAACCCGCCGAGGTTGCCAAGGGAGTTGATCAAGGCTATTACGCCAGCAGCGATGCGGGCGTCGAGGTAGGCCTGTGGAATGGGCCAGAACAGCGACGAAGCCGATTTGAAGCCCAACGCGGCGAAGCAGATCGCCACGAAGGCAAAAATGGGCCCGCCGGTGGTAGACATGAACATCCCGGCAGCTGCGATCAGCAATGCTGCGGCGACCCATGCTTGCTGGTTTTTCCATTTCGCCGAAAGCGAGGCGAAGGCGTACATACCGACAATCGACAGTAACCATGGGATTGAGTTGAACAACCCAACCTGCATGTCGCTGAGGTCGCCCATTTTCTTGATGATGCTGGGCAGCCAGAACGTCGCGGCATAAATCGTCAATTGAATGAAGAAGTAGATCACGCAAAACAGCACGATCTGCCGGTCTTTGAGCAAGGTCATCATCGACGGCTTGATCGGCGTGGCGGCTTCGCGCTCAGCCTGTTCGGTGTTGATGGCGTCGACCAAAGCGTCTTTTTCGGCGCCGGTCAGCCACTTCGCGTCGTGAGGTTTGGAGTCCAGCCAGAACCAGACGAAGAAGCATAAGCCGACAGAGAACAGCCCTTCGATCAAGTACATCCACTGCCAGCCATGTAAGCCCATACCGGTGATTTGCAACAGCGCGCCGGAGAGCGGGCCGGAAATCAGCGAAGCCAGTGCCGAGCCACTGAGGAAAATGGCGATGGCTTTACCGCGCTCGACGCCAGGCAACCAACGAGTGAAGTAGTAAATCACCCCTGGAAAGAAGCCCGCTTCGGCGACGCCCAACAGAAAACGCAGGATATAGAAGTGGGTCTCTGTCTGGATGAAGGCCATACAGGAAGCCACCAAGCCCCAGGTCAGCATGATCCGCGTCAGCCAAATACGGGCACCGACTTTCTGCAGCAGGATGTTGGAGGGTACTTCGAATAGCGCGTAGCCAATAAAGAACAACCCGGCGCCTAAGCCGTAGGCGGCTGCGCCGATGCCCAAGTCGTGTTCCATATAGCTTCGGACGAAGCCGATATTGACCCGGTCGATGTAGTTGACGATGAACATGATGACGAACAGCGGCAGAACCCTACGCTTCACTTTTGACACTGCCGAGAGCAGCGTAGAAACAGTGCCGTCACTGGCATTGGATGTAGTCACAATCTTGACTCCCACTCGTTATTTTTATGCGGGTTATGAAACAACCAAGTCATGCGCTCGGTTGCCAGTCATCATACAAGTATATTTAGGCTGCGCAAGAGGGGCTTTCTGGATTTCAGGCTGTTTACATCGGGGTTTATTAAGTGATGGCGCACCGGCCGACGAGAGGTCATAAACTGGCTCTTTGTGTTGTCATACAAGCTGTTCGCCAATTTATCGCAGACGAAACAGGTGGTATGATCCCGGCAGCGCGGGTTTCAGCGCGTTTATCTGGACACTTTCGTATGCAGGATCTGCCGTCCGTTGTTGTTACCAAGCGACGCCCTCACAACTTGGCCACCGACCTGGTGGCTCAATTGAGCCAGCGCATTTTGTTGGGCAAGATCAGCCCCGGCGAAAAACTGCCATCGGAAAGTGAAATCGTCCGTGAACACGGCGTTAGCCGGACCGTGGTTCGCGAAGCGATTTCCAAGTTACAGGCATCGGGGCTGGTAGAAACCCGGCACGGTATTGGTACGTTTGTATTGGAACACGACGGCCCCACGGGCATGCGCTTAAAGGTCGAAACTGCGGCCAGCGTGCGCGACATCATCGAGCTGCGCATCGGCTTGGAAACCCAGGCCGTGGCGCTGGCGGCGGTGCGCCGTAGCGATGAGCAGTTGGCGGCCATGCGTCAGGCGCTGGATGACTATCAGGATCTGTTGGCCAAGGACGACAGCTGCGTCGAGGCTGACCGACGTTTTCATCTGCTGATCGCTGAAGCCACGGGCAACCCGTGTTTCGTCGAGATCATGCAGCACTTGGGCCCAGCGATGATCCCCCGTAGCCGAATCAACTCCAGCGAGCGCGCGGGTACAAACCTCTCGCGCCACGGTTACCTGGCCAACCTCGAACATGAGGCCCTGCTGAGCGCCATCCGCCGCCAAGACCCAGACGCGGCCCGCGCAGCCATGTGGACGCATTTGAGCAACAGTCGCGAGCGACTAGCGCCGGCGGAGTAGGGGGCTGGCGGATTACAGCGTCTGTATGAGCCCCTATGATTAGCCGTCCCGAATCAGGCAAACTCAGCGGATTCTCTCTGCCCGGAGTCCCTTATGTTTGCTCTCGACCACGCCCTTGCTCAGGACATCGTTGACCGCGCCATGGCTATTCTGCCGTGCAACGTCAATGTGATGGACTACCTGGGCATCATCATTGGCAGTGGCGAGGCCGACCGTTTGTACACGCGGCACGAAGGTGCGCAGTTGGTGCTGGCCAATCATCGGGTGGTGGAGATTGATTCGCAGACCGCCAAGCACCTCAGCGGTGTACGGCCGGGGGTCAACCTGCCGCTGATGCTCGATCAGCAGTTGGTGGGTGTGCTGGGTATCACGGGCGAGCCGGATGAGGTTCGTGTGTATGGCGAGCTGGTCAAAATGACTGCCGAAATGCTCATGGAACACCGTCGTCAGCAGGCGGATCAGCAGTGGCGGCATCAGCGCAGTGAGGATTTACTCTCGCGGTTGCTGCTGACCGATTGCCCGGACAGTCTTGTCGTGGAAGCCGAACACCTAGGGTTACAACCGCAATTGCCGCGTCAGGCGGTATTGATTGAGTTACCAGCAAACACCGCCGCAGCCGAACACGTGAGCGCGTGGTTGAACGTCCGTTATTCCAACAGTTGGTGCACCGTCCGCGAGTCGACGCTGTTGTATTGGTGCCGGGCCGCGGGCAAAGAGCGCGACGATGTGTTGCTGATGGAGCAGTTCGAAGAGCAAGGCTGGCCGGTGCTGCGCATGGTGACCGTCGAGCAATCGTCGGATCTGGCAACGTTGCGCCAGGCCTGCACCGCCGCTCGCGATTTACTCGACTACGGGCGCCATGTTCATCCGCAGCAACGTCTTTTGCGTTTGTCCGTGTACCGGCTCGCGGTGTTGTTCTGGCGTTATCGTGATGACTGGCTTGCCCAAGGCGTTGCTGACCCCATCGCTAAGTTGCAACACAGCAACGGCAGTCAATTGCTGGAGACCTTGCGCAGTTGGTTCGATTACAGCGGCGAGAGCCAAGCCTGTGCAGATGCGCTGGGGATCCACCGTAATAGCCTGCGCTATCGTTTAGAAAAGGTCGCCGAAATCAGTGGCTGCGACCCGTACCTGACCAATGACCTGCTGCGGCTGTACTTGGGTATACAGATGACCCCGCGGGTGGTCGCCAAGTAACTCGCATCGCAACGTTTGTTCCAATGACCAATAGCGCACGAGGTTAGTTGTGCGAAGGTCTGGCGGCAAACATCAGTTGGGGTGAGAAGATCCCGTTATTACGGACAGGAAACTAATTATGAAAATCGTCATCGCCCCGGACTCTTTCAAGGACAGCCTCAGCGCTCAGGGTGTCGCCATTGCTGTCGCGAGCGGTCTTGCCGAGGTCTGGCCGGATGCTGAACTCGTTCAATGTCCGATGGCCGATGGCGGTGAAGGCACGATAGAGGCGGTTTTGGCGGCGTGCGACGGCCAGTGGATGAGCGCCACTGTTAGCGGTCCGCTGGGTGTTGCCGTTGATGCGCAGTGGGGTTGGCTGGAGCAAAGTCGCACAGCGATTATTGAAATGGCCATGGCCAGCGGCTTGCAACTGTTGACCCTGGAACAGCGGGACGCCTGCATCAGCAGCACCTATGGCACCGGTGAGTTGATTCGCGCGGCACTGGACGTAGGGGCGCAGCGGATCATCCTTGCGATCGGCGGCAGCGCCACCAATGACGCGGGCAGCGGCATGCTGTCGGCGCTGGGTGCGCGTTTTCTCGACGCCGATGGTCGGCGCGTCATGCCGGGTGGACTGGCATTACTGCAGGTACAAACAATTGAGCTGGATAACCTCGATGCCCGGTTGCGCGACGTACGTTTTGAGGTTGCAGCAGACGTGGATAACCCGTTGTGTGGCTTGCACGGTGCCTCGCATATCTTCGGCCCGCAAAAGGGCGCATCACCGCAGCAGGTACTTGAACTGGACGCTGCGCTGGGCCATTTCGCCGATCAATCAGCCGCCGTGCTAGGCCGCGACCTGCGGGATAACCCCGGTTGCGGCGCGGCGGGAGGCATGGGCTTCGCCGCCAAGGCTTACCTCAACGCAACGTTTCGCCCCGGTGTGGACGTGGTGGCCGATCTGGTAGGGCTGGCGCAAGCGCTGGACGGTGCTGATCTGGTGATCACTGGCGAAGGCCGTTTTGACGCCCAGACCTTACGCGGTAAAACACCGTTCGGCGTGGCAAAAATCGCCCAGCGAAAAGGCGTCCCGGTGATTGTTTTGGCGGGGACGTTGGGGGAAGGTTATGCAGAGTTGTATCGACACGGTATCAGTGCGGCGTTCGCGGTGACCAGTGGCCCAATGACCCTTGATCATGCCTGCCGCAATGCTGCGGACTTATTGCACGACCGCGCGCGCGATCTGGCAAGGGTATGGCAACTGGCTGCTTCTCGCTGAAGGATGGCGGTGGCAGCGGTCAGGCCCGAGTTCATGTGCTTTGGCCATGAACTTCGGGCATAGAGGCGCCGCACTCAGCCCATGTTGTTACAACCGCTGCCAAACTCTTCGAAACGCACGGTGTGAGTATTGCCTGAGTGATCCTGGTAAGTCATCTGCACAGGCTTAATACCGCAGAAATCCAGGTTTGGGCCTGCGACGACCTTGGCGATGTCGAGCTTGCTGGCGTACGTATAGTCTTCGACGTTATTGCTGGAGTGTTCGTCAGCAGCCGATGCAGCGCCGCTGACTGCCAGAAGGGACAGGGCGATCAATGTGCTTTTCAGTGAAGTTTTCATGGTGAGGCTCTCTTCGTGGTTGGGTTCAAACTCTTGAGCCTGTACGACGAAGCGCGTAGGGGTTTATTCCCGAAGTGGGGAAAATAAATTCGAATAGTGTTTTATGCCGGGTGCATCTGCACCGCTGGAATCGGGTTGCGCATCAGCGTCCCTACCAGCAGCGCAGCGAATATTGCCAGCAACCCTGCCACCCACAAGATCGTACTGAAGCCCGCCACAAACGCCTGTTGCGCCAGCGGTTGAATCGTCAGCCGAGCGCTCTCTGTGAGGGGCGCCAACGCCGCGCCCATATCACCGGCCACCACCCGCGAGGCGATGTAATCGGTCTGCGTCAACCATTCGGGCGCCGCGGCGTGCAGGCTGTTACTCAACGCCTGCTGGGTATGGCTGGCCAACACCGCGCCGTAGACGCCAATGGCCAAGACGATCGCGCTGAAACGCATGGTGGTGCTCATGCCCGAGGCCATGCCGGCGCGGTCACGGGGCACGCAGGCCATGATATTTTTCTGTGTATCGCCGTTGAGCAAACCGGCGCCAGCGCCCGTGACTGCCATCGCAACGGCGAAGGGCAAATAGTGGCTTGATGCCGCCGCCCATGCGCTGAGCAAATTGCCACAACCGACCAAGGTCAACCCGAGGGCCATCATTCCCGCCGGCGAAACACGGCCGGACAGTCGCGCGCCGATTTTCGGGAAAATCAACATAGTTGCGGCGAACGGCAGCATGCCCACGCCCGATGCTATGGCCGTAAAGCCCAAACCGTTTTGCAGGTAGAACGGCAACAGGGTCATCATCACCTGAGCACAGCCCGCATACGCGAACATCCCTAGCAGCGCACCGATAAAACGTGGGTGTTTGAACAGCTGCAAATCAACCATCGGCCGACGTTGCAGGTGTTCGACCCCCACGAACAGCGCCAGCAGCAGCGTTCCGCCGGCCAGGCGCAGGGTGGTCAGTGAGTTGTCCCAGCCAATACGATTGGCCTCGATCAGGCCCCAGATCAAACACAGCAAACTGCCGCTGAAGGCCAGACTGCCCCAAGGGTCTAGCCGCGCTGATTGTTCATTGCGCGACTCGGGGATGTTGCGCCACACCATGAACATCAGCAGCACACCCACCGGCAAGTTCAAGTAGAAAATCCAGCGCCAGCCGACGAAAGAGGCAATCAGCCCGCCCACGGTTGGCGCTGCGGTCATCGCTACGCCCATGCAGGCACCCCAGAAGGCCCAGGCTTTGGCACGCTCGGTTTCATCGTGAAACACATGGCCAATGGTAGCCAGGGCCGACGTCAGCAATAAGGCTGCGCCGACCCCTTTAACCGCGCGGGCGATGTCGAGAAACACGATATTGGGTGCTGCGCCGCAGCCCAGCGACGCCAAAATAAACAGCACCAAGCCGCTGATCAGGGTTTTTTTGCGACCGAAGCGGTCAGCGATGCTGCCTGCCGGCAATAGCAACGCGGCAAACGCCAGCATGTAAGCACTGACCACCCATTCAATGTCCGCGAAGCCCGCGCCCAGATCACGAGCGATACTTGGCAGGGTGACGGCGACAATATTGGTGTCGAGAACGATGAGTGAGCAGACCGCGGAAGCGGTGATTAATGTCATGCGCGGGCTAACGATTTTCAATTTTTTCTCCAGCTGTTCATGCTCATATTGCTTTTCAGGTAATGCTGCCCTCAGCATAAAGTGCAGTCAGTACGCTACGATTACCTGACTTAGAGAAGATCATTACCTTCGAGCTAATACATCCATGGAAATACGCCACTTTCGTTACTTTCTGGCCGTTGCCAAGCACCGGAATTTCACCCGCGCGGCCGAGCAACTGGGTATCGCGCCACCGACCTTGACGCGACAGATCCAGGACCTGGAGAGCGAACTGGGCACCCGCGTGTTTGTGCGACAGCAGCGGGACGTCAGCCTGACTGACGCCGGCAAAGCGTTGCAGGTAGAAGCCGAGCTGGCGGTGCGGCAATTTGAAACCGCACAACTCAATGCCCAGCGTGCCGGGCGCGGGGAGACTGGGCATATCGAATTGGGTTACGTGGCGTCGGCGGTGTTCTCCGGCTCTCTGCAACAGCAGGTCAGCAGTTTTCGTCAGCGCTATCCGGACATCGGTTTTTCCATTGTCGAAAGCTTGATGCCTTCGGTACCAACGCTGATTGAGGAGGGGCGGTTGGATGTCGGCTACATCCGTTCGCCCATGCACCTGCCCGATTCGCTCAGCACCGTTAGCCTGTTGGCGGAAGGTTTTGTTCTGGCATTGCACGACAGCTCTTGGCTGTGCCGCCTGAAAGAAATCAGCGCGGTGCATGTGCAAAATGAAACCTTCATTCTCCCTGAGCAGATATCCGGCACCTTGCAGGTGGCGGCCCACGCTGGTTTCGCGCCAACACTCGGCCCGCAGCCGGGTGGGCTGGTCTCGGTCATCGCCCTGGTATCTCTGGGACAAGGCGTGGCGGTGGTACCGGAGTCCGTGGTGGACCACATCAAACTGCCGAACGTGGTGTACCGCCGTATTCAGGATTGCCAACCTTCGTCATTCTTGTCGTTGGTGTACCGACGATTCGAGAAGGCTCCGGCGGTTGCGCGTTTCATCGAGCACGTAAAGCATTTCAGCGAGGCTCCTCATGATTAATCCTGCACATTTCGATCTGCAATCCTTGCGCGTATTTTTGCTGGCTGCTGAGTACGGCAGCCTGACCCGCGCCGCCGAGCACGTTGGTATGACGCTGTCGGCCCTCAGCAAACGCATCGCTGAACTGGAACGAACCACCGATTGTGCCTTGTTCATCCGCTTACCAAGGGGCCTGGAATTGACCTCCGCCGGGCACGGATTGCTGAGTCATGTGCGGAGTATTCTCGACGGCGTCAACCGCATGGCCGTGGATGTCGGCGACTACGCCGTGGGCGTGCGCGGGCACGTGAAGATCTGGGCCAACACCTCCGCAGTGGTGCAGTTCCTGCCCAACGACCTTGGCAATTTTCTTGGGGAAAACCCGCAACTGCGCGTCAGTCTTGACGAAGCCTTGAGCGACGCCATCGTTGAAGCCGTTGAAAGCGGCCGCGCTGATATGGGCGTGTTCGCCGACAACGTTTCCGCACCCGGCCTGGAAAAATTTGTCTACCGTACCGATCAGTTGGTACTGCTAGTGCCGCCGGCACATCCCCTGGCCGAACTGAATGAAGTCGCCTTCACGGATACCCTGGTCTACGACTACGTCGGTCTCAACCAGGGAAGCTCCCTACTGCGGCGGATCAGCGATGCAGCACTGCGGGCAGGCAAAGTCCTTAACGTACGGATTCAGGTCAGCAGCTTCGACGCCATCTGCCGCATGATCGAAGCCGGGCTGGGCATCGGCGTGCTGCCTAAAGCCGCCGTACGCACTGAACTGCTCGGCGCCGGGCTGCGTGCGGTCAACCTCACCGACGACTGGGCCCAGCGCACGCTCTATTTAGGCGTCAAATCGGTGGCTGGCCTGCAGCCTGAGGCGTTGCGGCTGTTTGAGTATTTGCGGATGGAGTAGGGGACAACTCTCGTTGCCCTATGGTTGGTCAGGCATCGGACCGCACAAGTACCGCACATGTAAGCCGCACAAGTAGGCGGTAATCCATGACCCTTTCCCAAACAGAAAGGGTCATGGAGAAATGATTAATTTTCAGCGTCGTCCCTCCCGCACACACTCCCTCTACGTTGTTCAGTTGTAGCGTCTAAAACAAGAGAGGGGATCCCATGCAAAAGCCACTGCAAGGCATTCGGGTGATTGAACTCGGGCAGCTGATTGCTGGACCGTTCGCGGCGAAGATGCTCGGTGAATTCGGGGCTGATGTGATCAAGATAGAGCCGCCGGGCACAGGTGATCCGTTACGCAAATGGCGCCTGTTGCACGAAGGTACTTCGGTCTGGTGGGCGGTCTCGTCGCGCACCAAACGCTCGGTGACCCTTGATTTGCGTCAGCCGGAAGGGCAAGACGTGGCACGTAAATTAATCGCCGAAGCCGATGTGCTGATCGAGAACTTCCGTCCCGGTACGCTGGAAGGTTGGGGTCTGAGCTGGGAGATTTTGCACGCGCTCAACCCTCGTCTTGTGATGTTGCGAGTGTCGGGTTACGGGCAGACCGGTCCTTACCGCGATCGTCCAGGTTTCGGGGTGATTGGCGAGGCGATGGGCGGCTTGCGTCATTTGTCCGGGGAGCCAGGACGTACGCCGGTTCGGGTTGGCGTATCGATTGGTGATTCGCTGTCGGCGTTGCACGGGGTGATCGGCATCCTGCTGGCGCTGCGTCATCGCGAGCAAAACGGTGGTGAAGGTCAGCAAATCGACGTTGCCTTGTACGAGTCGGTGTTCAATATGATGGAAAGCCTGCTGCCCGAATACTCGGTGTTCGACAGCATCCGCCAACCTGCAGGCAGCAGCTTGCCAGGCATCGCGCCGACCAACGCTTACCGTTGCCGCGATGGCCGCTACGCCTTGATTGCCGGCAATGGCGACAGCATTTACCAGCGCTTGATGGCCGTGATCGACCGCGCCGATCTGGCGGACGACCCAGCCTTGGCGCACAACGATGGCCGAGTTCGTCAAGTGGAATACATCGACGCAGCCATTTCAGCATGGACTGCTGAGCGTGATCTCGATCAAGTGCTGGCGATCCTTACTGAAGCTCGAATCCCTGCAGGCAAAATCTACGACGCCTCTGACATCGCCAATGACCCACATTATCGAGCGCGTGACATGTTGCTCGACAGTCAGTTGGACGACGGCACGGCGGTCACGCTGCCGGGCATAGTGCCCAAACTCAGCAGCACCCCCGGTAGCGTCAGCCGCCCGGCACCGACCCTCGGCCAACACACCGATGAAGTGCTGGACGAACTGGGAATTGACGCCGCCAGCCGCACCGAGTGGCGTCGTCGCGGAATCATTTGAAGCGCGCTATCAACCGCCGCAAGCAGCCACAGGAATCAGCCCGATGAAGCATTACGATAAACGCCTGTTCATTCAGGAAGTCGCGACCCGCGATGGCTTTCAAAACGAAGCACAGTTCATCGAGACCGTGGACAAAATCGCCATGGTCAATGCCTTGAGCCAGTGCGGTTACGCAAAAATTGAAGTCACCTCGTTCACTTCGCCCAAGGCGATTCCTGTGTTGCGTGACGCTGAACTCGTCATGCAAGGCATCCAACGAAATCCTGCGGTCGAATACACCGTGTTGGTGCCCAATGTGCGTGGCGCCGAACGCGCCTTGGCCTGCGCCATCGACGAAGCCAACTTGGTGATGTCGGTCAGCGAAAGCCATAACCGCTCCAACCTGCGCATGACCCGCGAACAATCTTTCGCCCAGCTTGAGGAAGTGTTTGGGGTCATTGGCAGGGGGCCGGTGGCAATTAACGTGTCGTTATCTACGGTCTTCGGTTGCCCGATGGAAGGTGACGTCTCGGCCGATGAAGTCCTGGGTTGGGTTGAACGGTTTGCTCAGCTAGGTGCCCGCGGCGTGACCTTGTGTGACACCACCGGTATGGCGTTTCCGAGCCAGGTCGAAGCCCTTTGCGCGACGGTTCGAGAACGTTTCCCGGAGTTGCAGCTGACCCTGCATTTTCACAACACCCGTGGCATGGCACTGGCAAACGCCTTGGCGGCCATTGATGCGGGTGTCGAGCGTTTCGACTCATCCCTGGGCGGTTTAGGCGGCTGCCCGTATGCGCCTGGCGCCAGCGGCAATGTCTGCACCGAAGACTTGGTGCACATGCTGCAACTTATGGGTTACACCACCGGCATTGATTTGGACCAAGTATTAGCGGCATCTGCGCGCTTGCCGGGGTTGATCGGGCATGAGGTGCCCAGCCAACTACTCAAGGCCGGTCGCCGCCTGGACCTACACCCGACTCCGGCGCGGGTCACCAACATGCTTCAGCAAGTGCCTTCGGCCCTGATCAACGTTTAAGGAGCACAGTCAATGATCGATCACTTGGACCACTTGGTGTTGACCGCGACCAATGCCGAGGCCACCCAGGATTTCTACGTTCGCGTGCTGGGCATGCGCCTGGAAACTTTCGGCGCAGGCCGCATGGCGTTCACCTTCGGCAGTCAGAAGATCAACCTGCACATTCGTGGCCAAGAGTTTGAGCCCAAGGCCCATCTACCGGTGCCTGGCGCATTGGATTTGTGCTTCATCGCCTCGATTCCGCTGGATCAGGTGATCGAACGTTTGGGCGCAGCCAACTGGCCAATCATCGAAGGCCCGATCATGCGCACGGGAGCCATCGGCCCCATTCGCTCGGTCTACCTGCGCGACCCGGATTTAAACCTGATCGAAATCTCTGAGTACGTTTGAGGTAAGCCTGCTCACATCGATGGTTTGTGGATTACCCCGTATCGGAAGTCATCCCGAGATTCGGTGGGACCGAACTTGTTCGGGAATCAGGCGACGCGGTTTATCAGACATACCGCGGCGCTACTTTCGCGAACAAGTTCGCTCCCACTGGGGATCTGTGGATAGCCCTCAGACATAGAATCTCCCACAGGATCTTCATGTTGATCTGGATTCACTCAATAAAAAAAGGCCTCTCATGAACATTGTCTTCCTCGACAGCGACAGTTTGCCCCGCACGATTGCGCGACCGGCGTGGGTCTGCAGTTGGATTGACCGGCCCAGCACCCGTGCTGATGAGTTGGTGCAAGTCGCCTCCCATGCCGATGCGCTGATCACCAACAAGGTGCGTATCGGTCGTGCCGAGTTGGCGCAATTACCCCTATTGCGCTTCATCTGCGTCGCCGCCACCGGTTATGACTGCATCGATCTGGCGGCCTGCCGCGAGTTCGGGGTCGTGGTGTCGAACGTGCCGGCTTACTCGGCGCACAGTGTGGCGGAATCAGTGATTGCCTCGATATTCGCCCTGAGTCGGCAGTTGTTCAGCTACCGCGACGCCGCGCTACACGACTGGTCAGCGTCGGCGCATTTTTGTGTACACAAAGCGCCGATCAAAGACGTGCGCGGCAGCGTATTGGGCATCGTTGGAAAAGGCGATATTGGCACTGCAACGGCGCGCTTGGCCGAAGCGGTTGGCATGCAGGTGATCTATGCCGAGCATCGTCATTCCAATACCACGCGCCCAGGTTATCAGCCGTTCTATAGCGTGCTGGCCGAGAGCGACGTGATTACCCTGCATTGCCCGCTGAACGAGCTAACCCGCGGGCTGATCGGGACGACCGAACTGGCACGCATGAAGCCGGGTGCAGTGCTGATCAACACCGCGCGGGGTCCATTGCTGGATGAAGCCGCAGTATTGCAGGCGCTTAACAGTGGACACTTGGGTGGGGCGGCGCTGGACGTGCTGAGCAGCGAACCTCCGCCGCAAAACCACCCGCTATTGAGCACTGATCTAGCCAACCTGATCGTCACGCCGCATGTCGCTTGGGCCAGTCAGAGTAGCTTGCAACGACTGGCCGATGAAATCGTTGGCAACCTGCAGGCGTTCAGTAAAGGGGTGCCAATCAATCAAGTGACGTAACTCGATTGGGGTTTCGGCGCACGCCTGACTTGCGACTTTTTCAACAAAAACAATTCTCTCGCGATTGGCCCATCACCGGGTCGGCTGGTTATCGACTTGAGGAAACCCACCGACGGAGGAATCGTGATGACAACAATAATTAAACCCTCGATAACTGAGCCTCAAACACGCCGACTGCCTATGGGCAGAATCTTCAAGCACCTGTATGTGCAGGTGATCGTGGCAATCATCCTTGGCATCGCCTTCGGCCACTTCTATCCAACGTTAGGCGAGCAGATGAAACCGCTCGGTGACACGTTTATCAAACTAATCAAAATGCTGATCGCGCCGATCATTTTTTGCACGGTCGTTAGCGGCATTGCCAGCATGCAAAGCCTCAAGCGCATCGGTCGGGTGGGGTTCAAATCGCTGTTGTACTTCGAGGTGCTGACCTCGTTGGCGCTGGTGGTTGGACTGATTGGGGTCAACCTGATGAAGCCCGGAGTCGGCATGCACATCGATCCGGCGAGCCTGGATGTACACGCCATCGACGCGTTTACTAAAGCCGCTCACGATCAAAGCGTGGTGGGGTTCCTAACGCACATCGTGCCCAATACGGTGCTTGGTGCGTTTGCCGAGGGCGATATTCTGCAGGTGCTGTTCATCTCGATCCTGTTCGCTTTCGCCCTGCAAATGCTGGGTGCGGCGGGCAAGCCACTGCTGGCGATCATCGATTTGGTGGCGCAGGCTTTCTTTCGCATGGTCAAGATCGTCATGTATGTCTCGCCGTTGGGCGCGTTCGGCGGCATGGCTTTTACCATAGGCAAATATGGCGTTGGCTCGCTGGGGGCCTATGCCAACTTGCTGCTGTGTTATTACGTTATCGCGTTCTTCTTCGTTTTCGTGGTGCTGAACCTGGTGGCAAAAATAGCCGGGTTCAGTTTGTGGAGTTTTCTCAAGTACATAAAAGACGAGCTGTTCCTGGTGTTGGGAACCTCATCTTCCGAATCAGCACTGCCGCGGCTGATGAGTAAGCTGGAAAAGCTCGGCTGCGAGAAGTCCGTTGTCGGATTGGTGGTGCCGTCCGGCTACTGTTTCAACCTCGACGGCAGTTGCATCAACATGACTGTATTGGCGATATTCATTGCCCAAGCGCTGGATATAAATTTGGGACTCGGGCAGCAGATCACCTTGCTGTTGATCCTGCTACTGACCTCCAAAGGCGCGGCGAGCGTTACCGGCGGTGCATTTATCACCTTGGCCGCAACCTTGGGATCACTGGACGTGATACCGGCCGCTGGCTTGGTACTCGTGCTGGGAATTTACCGCTTCATTTCCGAAGGCGGAGCGCTAATCAACGTGATTGGCAACGGCGTTGCGACGCTATTTGTTGCGAAGTGGGAAGGGGCTTTGAATCTGGACACCTTGGCCGCGGAACTTAAAAGCGGTTCGGTGGGTGAACCGCAAGGCGCAGTGTCGAAAGAGACTGTGTAGAAGAAAGAGCACGCCCCCCACAACCGGTTGGTCCACGAAAATTGACCGGTTGTGGGTTTTTGCTTTTCTGTGCTTAGAACAGCGCCAAGGTGTAGCTGAGGATCAGACGGTTCTCATCCTGTTGACGGGTGTTGGGAATGTTGTTGCGCCACATGGCGTTTTTCCACATCACGCCAAAGCCTTTCATTGCGCCAGACTGCACCACGTAGGCCAGCGTCAGGTCACGTTCCCATTCGCTTGCATCGCTGGTGGTCGGAGTGTCGATATCGTCGCCCCTTAAGTAAACCAGACCCGCTGTTGCGCCCGGGAGTCCCAGCGCGGAGAAGTCATAGGCGTAACGCGCCTGCCAGGTTTTTTCGCCGGCCCGGCCGAACTTCTGGATTTGCATGTCGGTAATGGTGTAGTTGGACGAGCCATCACCTTGGTTCAGCCAAGGAAAGTCACTGTCGCCGTTACTCGACTGATAGCCGCCACCGAAGGTGTGACCGGCAACCGTGTACAGGAACAAGCCGCTGTAAAGGTTGTTGTCGACCTTACCTTTAGTGGTGGTACCGCCGTAATAACCGCTGGTGTAGTACAGCGGATTATGGCCATTGGCACCATCGTCCTTACTGTTGAAGTAGCGGATGTCGCTCTTCAGCACGCCAGGGCCGATGGCCCAGTTATGCACCAGACCCAGGAAGTTCTGTTTGTAGAAATCTTCCAGTTTGCCGAAGTAATACTGAGCAGTGAGGTCTTTGGTCAGCTTGTAGTCGCCACCCGCGTAGATGAACTTGTTGCTGGTCTTGCCGGTGATGGCGTTATTAACGCCGCCGTTGGCGCCAGCGATTGACAGGTTCTCATTGTTGCTGGAGTTACGGCCTTTAACTTGTTCGATCTGCCCGCCAACTAACGTCAAGTCCTTGATGTCAGCGGACGTCAGTTGCCCACCCTGCCATGTTTGCGGCAGTAGACGGCCATCGTTAGAGACGATGACCGGGTTTTTCGGCAATAACGTCCCCAGCTTTAGTTCAGTTTTGGAGATTTTTGCTTTGGCGGTCAGGCCCAGGCTAGAGAAGTCATCGACCGCGTGGTTACCGTCGCTGGGAAACACGGTGCCGCCGTAAGCGTTACCCGTTGGGTTGCCGTGTTTGTCTGCGCTGGAGTCGAGCTTGATGCCCAACAGGCCAATGGCATCGACACCGAAACCTACCGGACCTTGGGTGTAACCTGAGGTGA
>NZ_JAMFRV010000026.1 GCF_026224925.1 Pseudomonas sp.
AGGTGTTGCCATTGCTGTCGCGGCTGAAGCCGGCGATTGCACGTACGGTGTTCAGGGTGCCCGTTTTAATGTGGGCTTCACCGCGCATTTGCGTGGTTTTTAGGCGTTTGCGCATGGTGCCGTCAACCCCGGCCAGCGGCAGGGAGCTGATGTACTCGGCGGCGTATGGGCTGTGCCAGGCAGATTGCAGCATCTGCGCCATTTCTCGGGCGCTGACGCGTTCGGCGCGAGACAAACCTGAACCGTTCTCCATCACCAAGTGCGTGGCAATGATGCCTTTCTTGGCCAGCCACTGACGAATCACTCGTTGCGCTGACTTTGCGTCATCTCCATCGGCGTCGTTGCGAAATTTCGCGCCCAAACTCAGGAACAGTTGCTGGGCCATGGTGTTGTTGCTGAATTTATTGATGTCGCGAATGATCTCCGCCAGATCGGGAGAGAAGGCCTTGGCCAACAACTTCGCATTGCTCGGCACCGCTTCCTCACGGTCCTTGCCCATAATCGTGCCGCCCAGCTCTTGCCAAATCGCGCGGACCGCACCTGCTGTATAGGTCGGGTGATCTAACAGCGACAGGTAAGTCTGAGAGTTGCAGCCCTGACCCAGTTGACCACTGACGATGACAGAAATGCTGCCGTCCACCTGAGGCGTCGGCGTGTAGCGGACGTCACCGGTGCACTTGTCTGATGCCAGCGCCTTGACCTGATTATCAAGGTGAATACTGGCAATCGGAGGTTCGACCGACACCAACACTTTGCCACCGTCATTGCGTGCGATAAAACGCAGCGCCTTGAGGTTCACCATCAGTGCATCGGGTTTAACCAGGAACGGCTTGTTCTCATCGTTGCCATCGTCGTTGAACTCCGGCAATAGCGGTCGAATGAAATGACTGCGGTCCAGCACCAGGTCGCCAGTGACTTGCAATACGCCGTTGGAGCGCAGGTCGCGCATCAGCAGCCAGAGTTTTTCCATGTTGAGTTTGGGATCACCGCCGCCCTTCAGGTAAAGGTTGCCGTGCAGTACGCCGTTGCTGACGGTGCCGTCGGTGAAGAACTCGGTCTTCCATTGATGGTTTGGCCCAAGCATTTCCAGCGCTGCATAGGTGGTGACCAATTTCATGGTCGATGCCGGATTGACCGAAACATCAGCGTTATAAACAGTGGCGATGCCGGGACCGGTAAGCGGCAGTATCACAAGGGATAACGCGTCGCTACGCAGCTTGGCAGCCTGCATGGCCTGTTGAACTTTGGGAGGTAACGAGGTGTTGATGGGGGCTGCATAAACAGGCATGGCCAGTGGCAAGAAAAGGCTGGCGAATAACAAGGGGCGTAAAGATTTGATCATTGAAGTAAAGCCCTACTGCTGCGAAGGGAGAAATTTGAGGGCATGGATGGATTCCCTCGTTAATCGTGACGTATGCCTGAATCAAAACGGTCGTTCAAGACGCTGATGCGCTGACAGTTCATTGGTCAGCAAAAATAAACGGCGTCAGAATTGTGCGGCATTATGCCCCATGCGCGGGTGACTTGTGCCGGGGGTAGAGCGCCCAAACAGGTATTTTTTTACGACGAGGAGCTGTATTCAAGTTTTTGCGTCCGCTCGGCTGGACAAACATCAGCACTGATGCGGGCATTTAGTCGCCCAAGCTGGTAAAGTGCCGCCCGTTATTACTTATGAGGATTGTTCCATGGCCACTAACCGTTCCCAGCGTCTGCGCAAAAAACTCTGCGTTGATGAATTCCAAGAGGTTGGTTTTGAACTCAATCTGGATTTCAAACAAGACCTGGATGATGACGCTATTGACGCCTTCCTCGATGCCTTCCTGACCGAAGCCATGGATGCCAACAATCTGAACTACGTTGGCGGTGAAGATTTTGGTCTGGTCTGCTTGAAAAAACGCGGCTCGGTTAACGAAGAGCAACGTGCAGTCGTTGAAGGCTGGCTCAAAGCCCGCAGCGAACTGACAGAAGTGACTGTCAGCCCGTTGATCGACGTCTGGTACCCGGAAAAGCCGATCAATCCGGTTGCTTGATGTAGGTTGATACGAAAAAAAACAGGCTCAAGAGCCTGTTTTTTTATGGCTGAGCGCAACGCGTCAGACTACGTTCTGATCTGATTTACACCCCTAGTCCTGCCTTCATCAACAGACTGTTTTTATCGACAGCATCGATTTGTTGCGGCTGTAGATAACTGGCGGCGTATTGCTGGTAGATATCCGCCTGAACGAACAGCTCAAACAACTGCGGGTCGATGTGCTGATCAACACACATCTTCGCCATGATCGATAGCGCTTCACTCAAGCTTTTACCTTTCTTGTAGGGACGATCAGCAGCGGTCAACGCTTCAAAAATGTCGGCGATGGCCATCATTCGGGCGGGCAGGCTCATCTGTTCGTGCGTTAAGCGTTTCGGGTAGCCAGTGCCATCCATTTTTTCATGGTGCCCGCCAGCGATCTCAGCCACGTTTTTCAAATGGGTGGGGAATGGCAAGCGACTCAACATCAGAATGGTTTGCACCATGTGGTGGTTGATGATGTAGCGCTCTTCGACGGTCAAGGTGCCACGGCGAATGCTCAGGTTGTACAACTCGCCACGGTTGAATTTGTAACGTGGTACATCAAGTTGGAAGCCCCAGGGATTATCGGCAGGTATCTCTTCAGCC
>NZ_JAMFRV010000309.1 GCF_026224925.1 Pseudomonas sp.
GCTTCGAGGGCTTCGTCGTCGGTGATGCTGACGTACTCGACGCGCTTCATTTCATGTAGGTAAGCGTGTTCTGGACCAATGCCTGGGTAATCGAGGCCGGCAGAAATCGAGTGGGCGTCAGTGATCTGGCCGTCGGCATCTTGCAGCAAGTAGGTACGGTTGCCGTGCAGGACACCGGGAACCCCGCCGTTCAGGCTGGCGGCGTGTTTGTCGGTATCGACGCCGTGACCACCGGCCTCGACACCGATGATTTCAACGCTGGCGTCATCGAGGAACGGGTGGAATAGGCCCATGGCGTTGGAGCCGCCACCGACGCAAGCAACCAGGCTGTCCGGCAGACGGCCTTCTTTTTCCTGCATCTGTTCTTTGGTTTCTTTACCGATGATTGATTGGAAGTCGCGAACCATCGACGGATACGGGTGTGGGCCAGCCACGGTGCCAATCATGTAGAAGGTGTCGTCGACGTTGGTGACCCAATCGCGCAGGGCTTCGTTCATCGCATCCTTCAGGGTGCCGGTGCCGGACGTCACCGGCACGATTTCAGCGCCCAGCAGCCTCATGCGGAACACGTTGGCCTGTTGCCGTTCGATGTCGGTTGCGCCCATGTAGATTACGCACGGCAGACCGAAACGAGCTGCAACGGTGGCAGTGGCCACGCCATGCATGCCCGCGCCGGTTTCGGCGATCAGGCGTGTTTTACCCATACGCTTAGCCAGCAACACTTGGCCAATGCAGTTGTTGATTTTGTGCGCGCCGGTGTGGTTCAGCTCTTCGCGCTTGAAGTAGATCTTCGCGCCGCCGCAGTATTCGGTCAGGCGTTCGGCGAAATACAGTGGGTTTGGACGGCCCACGTAGTCGCGTTGGAAATACGCCAGTTGCTCAAGGAATTCAGGGTCGACCTTGGCGGCTTCGTATTCGCGGTCCAGGTCAAGCACCAGCGGCATCAGGGTTTCAGCCACGTAGCGGCCACCGAATGAGCCGAACAGGCCGTTGGCATCAGCGCCTTTGCGGAAATTGGTCTGGGTCATGGGACCTCCAGGTGATGTGTCGAAAAGATTTAGCCGTTTGGGCAATGGGCTCACTTTAACCAGCGTCAGCGCCGATGAAAACCGATAAGATTGGCGCAACCTGTCAGGAAAACTCACAGATACCATGAGCCACGACCTCCCTCCCCTCAACGCCTTGCGCGCATTCGAAGCGGCTGCCCGCTTGAACAGTGTCAGTCAAGCAGCCGAACAGCTGCACGTGACGCATGGCGCAGTCAGTCGTCAGCTTAAGGTTCTGGAAGAACACTTGGGCCTAGCGCTATTCGTCAAAGACGGGCGCGGCCTTAAACTCACAGATGCCGGCGTACGATTGCGCGATGCCAGCGCCGAAGCCTTTGAGCGTTTGCGCAACGTCTGTGCCGAACTGACCCAAAGCAGCGCAGATGCGCCGTTTGTTTTGGGCTGTTCTGGCAGCCTGCTGGCGCGCTGGTTTATACCCCGCCTCGGGCGACTGAATGCTGAGCTACCGGATCTGCGGCTGCACCTGTCCGCGGGCGAAGGCGATCTCGACCCGCGTCGCCCCGGTCTTGACGCGTTATTGATTTTCGCTGAGCCGCCATGGCCAGCGGACATGCACGTCTACGAGCTGGCCAGCGAACGGATTGGCCCGGTGCTCAGCCCCCGGTTCGCTCATTTCGAACAATTGCGCCAAGCTCCCGCGCAGGCTTTGATGGGGGAGGCACTTTTGCAAACCACCTCAAGACTGCAAGCTTGGCCCATCTGGGCGCGGCAAAACGGCATCGAGCCGGATGCGCTGCATTACGGTCAAGGGTTCGAGCATTTGTACTATTTGTTGGAGGCTGCGGTCGCCGGGTTAGGCATCGCGATTGCGCCGGAGCCGCTGGTGGCGGATGACTTGCGGGCTGGACGCCTGGCCGCGCCGTGGGGCTTCAGTGAAACCCCGGCGCAGCTGGCTTTGTGGGTCCCGAAACGCGCCGCAGATGGACGCGCTCAGCAATTGGCGCAATGGCTAAAAGCCGAACTGGAACGGGGAGTCAGGGGCTGATAATCAGTCGCGCTTACACAATAGGTAGGCGGCGAGTATACCTATCGCACCCACGGCAACCCCGGCGGTTGTCCAAGGATGTTCTTGCGCGTAATCCCGAGTCGCAAGACCGGTTTCACGGGTTTTGTCTTTGACGTCTGCGTACACCTCGCTGAGCAAGCTACGGGAATGACTCAGTGCGCTTTCAGCGTTGGCTTTGAGGCTCTTCAGTATTTTGTGCGACTCGTCCGACGCATCGGATTTAAGGCTCTCAAGGGATTTCAGAAGGCTTTCGATCTCGGCTTCCATGCTTTGCAACGAGGCTTTACGTAGGGAAGTGTTAGCCATGGTGGCTCTCCTGCATTGATGAGTGGCGTGTGTTGTTTCCGACTGCGGGGTTTCAGGAAAGTGCGGTGGCGCCTGAACTTTTCGAAAGTTTTTGCCCACAGAGTAAGGAGCAAATTCACTGCTACGCTCTTAACCACACCTTCGGAGAACTGCCATGTCTGATCACCATACGTACAAAAAAGTCGAGCTGGTTGGCTCGTCATCGACGACGATCGAAGACGCAATCAATAACGCCATTACTGAAGCAGCCAAAACCATCAAGCACCTCGAGTGGTTCGAAGTTCTGGATACCCGTGGTCACATCGAAGGTGGCAAGGTTGCCCACTACCAAGTCACGCTGAATGTAGGCTTCCGCATCGCCAATAGCTGATGGTGCTGAACTTTTGCACTGGCCGATTGCCATATTTTCCGCTACACACAGTGAACCCGCTGTCGTGAAATCGTTGGCGTGGTTAATGACTTGGGTTGCGTTCCAACCTGGTTAACCTAACGAGGGAGTGTGACCGATGAAGAAGTTTGTGTTGGCGATAGCGCTGTTGAGCATTGCGGGTACCGCGATGGCTGCTGGTAAATCTTGCGATGAATTGAAGTCGGAAATCGACGCGAAAATCAAAGCGAAAGGCGCCACCGCTTACAGCCTGGAAGTCGTCGAAAAAGGCAGTGCGGCCGATGCGAAGGTTGTCGGCACCTGTGATGCTGGGACTAAAGAAATTGTGTACAAGCGCGGCTGATGCTTGCTTAAGGCTTAAAAAAACCGACGCACATAGCGTCGGTTTTTTTATGCAGATTTTGTACACAAATTTAAGCCAGAATTCAGCCCAAAACTGTCTGCGCCAAAATCTCATACGAACGTAATCTGTCTGCGTGTTCGTACATGTCACAGGTGAAAATCAGCTCGTCTGCCTGGGTTTGTTCCACCAGTACTTCAAGCTTGGCGCGGATTTTCAGCGAACTGCCGACCATCGCGAGTCCCAGGAAGTCCCCCACCGCTTCGCGTTCGTGAGGTAACCACAGGCCCTCCATGGTTTTAACCGGTGGTTTCTGAACCAGGCTTTGGCCGCGCATCAACGAAAGAATCCGTTGGTAGAGCGAGGTCGCGAGGTAATCAGCCTGCTCGTCGGTATCGGCCGCCACTAACGGTACGCCCAACATCACGTAAGGCTTGTCCAAGTAAATCGACGGTTCGAAATGATTGCGGTAAACCCGAATCGCTTCGTGCATGTAACGCGGTGCGAAGTGCGAAGCGAAGGCGTATGGCAAACCGCGTATCCCCGCCAACTGAGCGCTGAACAGGCTCGAACCCAACAGCCAGACCGGTACATTGGTGCCGGTACCGGGAACAGCGATCACTTTTTGATCAGGTGTGCGCGGGCCGAGGTAGCGCAGCAATTCCTCAACGTCATCAGGGAAATCATCCGCACTGCCAGAGCGCTCGCGGCGCAATGCGCGGGCGGTCATTTGATCCGAACCCGGCGCGCGGCCAAGTCCTAGATCGATCCGGCCCGGGTACAGGCTGGCGAGGGTGCCGAATTGCTCTGCGATCACCAAGGGGGCGTGGTTCGGCAGCATAACGCCACCGGCACCGACGCGAATCGTGGACGTACCACCGGCCAGATACGCAAGTAGCACCGACGTCGCTGAGCTGGCGATACCGTCCATGTTGTGGTGTTCAGCCACCCAAAAGCGGTTATAGCCGAGCTTCTCGACGTGCTGCGCCAAATTTAGCGAATTGCGCAGGGACTGAGCCGGACCGGTATCTTGGCGCACGGGCACTAGATCAAGGGTGGATATTTTGACATCTGCTAAACGTTTCATAAGCCACTAATAGCCTCTGGAGTGTGTCGTGCAGGCCTGGCCCAAGACGTCCAATGATGGCCAAAACCCACGAGAACTGTATTGAAAATATGGGCGTATTTCTGCGTTTCAATAGCCAATCCGGAAATATCCTACTGAAACAGTCGGCTTTTGCCTAAGGTTGAACTTGTGATGAATACGCGGCTCACTACTCTAGTCACCGTGCGAACCCTCTCGCACCCATCATGAGGAGATACCATGAGCATCGTTAAAAAAGCATCGGCCCACTGGGAAGGCGATCTGAAAAGCGGTATTGGCAGCATCTCTACTGAAACCAATGTGCTCAACAAAGCACCGTATGGTTTCAAGGCGCGCTTTGAAGGCGGCAAGGGCACAAACCCTGAAGAACTGATTGGCGCGGCCCACGCAGGCTGCTTCTCCATGGCATTGTCGATGATTCTGGAAGGCGCGGGCCTGAAAGCGGACAGCATCGACACCCAAGCGGCGGTCACTCTGGAGCAATCGGCTGGCGGCTTTGATATCACCGCGATCCACCTGACCCTGAAGGCGAAAGTGCCTAACGCCACCCAAGAGCAATTTGACGACCTGACCAAAAAAGCCAAAGAAGGCTGCCCGGTCTCCAAGGTGTTGAAGGCCAAGATTACGCTGGACGCTACATTGCTCAGCTGATTGAGTGATGGCGAACCCGCGTAGCATTGCCTGCGCGGGTTTTTTATTGATGGGTCTTCACGCAACAAGACCCTGTCTATCGCGCTATTGCGGGATAACGCAGTAGTCTGTGCGCTGAATCGAAGGAGTCGAACATGAAACGCATTGTTTTAGCTGTTATCTGCACTGCATTTGTCGCGAGCACCATGGCGGCACCGAAACCTTGCAAAGAACTCAAGGATGAAATCGAAGCCCAGATCCAAGCAAAAAACGTAACGTCCTACACGTTGGAAATCGTCTCTAACGAAGATGTACACGACGAGAATATGGTCGTCGGAACCTGCGAAAACGGTACCCGCAAGATTATTTATCAGCGCAACGATAAGTAGTCAGGCTTGCATTCATAGGCATGTAACTTCCCTATCTTCGGCCACCATTTTGCGTTGCGCGTCATACAGGCGACCACTGACGGTGATACCCGCATTACGCGCTTCCAAGCGGTAACGTTGCCCTGGCGCAAAGTGGTCGTAGTGCAAAACGATGTAGCACGTGCGCTCGGTTATATCGTTAAAACCACTAAAGCCGCCGCCTTCGGCATCGTAGTCAAAGCGCACCTGCAACTCATGACTGCCCGGTTGCACCTGGAAGTAACGGCCGTCCCCCCAGCGTTTGCCATCGAGTTTGTCAGCCATCACCAGATTGCCGGTGTAGGTGAACATCTCGACCCATGCCTGCTGTGCATCGACAGGTGGCAGCGGCGGATTCACGCAACCGGTAAGGGCCAATAAAGCGGTTATTAACAGTGGCTGACGCATGGAAGGCTCCTTAATCGAACAGGTGTCGATGATAGTTGCGTCTGGAGGGTGCTGTCCGGCATAACGCTGTTTGAATTAAGACATTAAGGCTAAGGCATGATTCGACTCGACCCTCTGTTTCTTTGCCGTGGCGTTGCACTGGTCGCTGCGTTGCTGCTCAGTGGCTGCACCAGCCTTGATTATTACGGTCAGCTCGCCGGCGGCCAACTGCGCCTGCTACACGCTCGGGAGCCGGTTGCGACGATTATCGCTGATCCTTCGAGTGACCCCAAACTGCGTGATCACCTGATTAAATCGCAACAAGCCCGCGTGTTTGCCAGCAGCCATTTGCACTTGCCCGACAACCGCAGTTATCGCCTATACGTCGATATTGGGCGGCCGTTTGTGGTGTGGAACGTGTTCGCTACTGATGAGTTTTCCCTGGACGCGATGAGTCAGTGCTTTCCCATCGCGGGCTGCGTGGCCTACCGAGGGTATTACAACCCGAGCGATGCGCGGGGCGAGGCGGCATTACAGCGTCTGGCCGGCAAAGACGTTTATTTGAGTGGCGTCGAAACTTACTCGACGCTGGGCTGGTTCGACGACCCGATCATCAGTTCGATGCTGCATTGGGGTGATGAGCGCTTGGCGGCGCTGATTTTCCATGAGCTGGCGCACCAGCTGTTTTACGTGAAGGACGATTCTGAATTCAACGAATCCTATGCCAACTTCGTGGAACAGGAGGGTGGCCGCCAGTGGCGCGTGGCGCGAGGTCTGGCACCTGAAAAAGAGTCAGACTCTAAACAGCGTGATCAATTTACCCAGTTGGTGCTGGATGCGCGGGAGCGTTTGAAAAAGCTTTACGCCCAACCGTTGCCGCCCAATGAGATGCGCGTGCGCAAGGCGGCGGAGTTCGAGCGGCTGCGCAGCGATTATCGACAAATGCGTGACAGCCAGTGGGCGGGCGACAAGCGATACGACCCATGGATCAACGCGCCGATGAACAACGCCAAGCTGCTGCCCTTCGGTCTGTATGACCAGTGGTTGCCCGCCTTTGCTGCGCTGTACAAACAGGTCAATGGAGATTGGCCGGCTTTTTACGGTGAAGTGAAAAGGTTGGGTGGTTTGCCGATTGGGCCGCGAAAAGCGGCACTTCGTAAACTGATGGGTGGCTGACGACCCCTTCGCGAATGAATTCGCTCCCACAGGGCAATGAAGATCTGTGGGAGCGAATTCATTCGCGAAGGCGATGTATGCAACAATCCATGTCAGCCCTTCAAAAACGCCCTATGCAACTCCGCCAACGTCGCAAAGTGGTACGTCGGCGATTCCGCTGCCAACTCTTCATAACTACCAAACCCATAACCCACCGCAGCCATATCTAGCCCATTACGTTTGGCGCCGATCAGGTCGTGTTTACGGTCGCCGATCATCAATGTTTGCTTGGGGTCCAGGCCTTCTTCGCTCATCAGGTGACGAATCAGCTCGACTTTATCAGTACGCGTGCCATCGAGTTCGCTGCCGTAGATCACTTTGAAGTGCTTGGCGAAATCAAAATGCCGAGCAATTTCCCGGGCGAACACCCATGGTTTTGAAGTGGCTATGTACAGGTGTCGATCTTGATTGGCGAGGGTTTCGAGCAAATCGACGACGCCTTCAAACACCAGATTTTCATACAGTCCCGTGACCTTGAACCGCTCGCGATAGAACCCCACCGCTTCCCAGGCTTTGGCTTCATCGAATGCGTAGAACTGCATGAACGCTTGCAACAACGGCGGGCCGATGAAGTGTTCAAGCTTGCTTAAGTCCGGCTCATCTATGCCCAAACGGCCCAGGGCAAACTGGATCGAACGAGTAATACCCTCACGTGGGTCGGTCAACGTGCCGTCGAGGTCGAACAAAATATTCTGGTAATGCATGGGAATCCTAAAAGTCGCCTGCGGGTAAAATTAAATCCTTCAGGCTGGCTGATCATAGCCTTCGGCCAGGTGCTGATCCTTGAGCTTCACGTAGTTGCCGGCACTGTAGCTAAAAAACGCACGTTCCTTATCCGTCAGCGCGCGAACCTGTTTGACTGGGCTGCCGACATACAAAAAGCCGCTCGCCAAGCGCTTGCCCGGCGGCACCAGGCTGCCCGCACCGATGATCACCTCGTCCTCCACTACCGCGCCGTCCATGACGATGCTACCCATCCCGATCAAAATGCGATTGCCCACTGTGCAGCCGTGCAGCATGACTTTGTGGGCGATGGTCACTTCGTCGCCAATCAGTAACGGGAAACCGTCCGGGTTGAACGGGCCTGCGTGGGTAATGTGCAGCACGCAACCGTCCTGAACGCTGGTACGGGCGCCGATGCGGATACGGTGCATATCGCCGCGAATTACCGTCAGTGGCCATACCGAACTGTCGGCGCCAATCTCGACATCGCCGATCACCACGGCGGATCGATCAACAAATGCGCGCTCGGCAAGCACCGGTGTATGGCCCTGAAACGGTCGAATAGTCACGATAGCGTGCCTCTTTAAGAGTGATAGATGGGTCAGAGTGCTGCGGTCGGCGTCGATTGTAATTAAGATGGGCCAATGTTTCTTCCAGCCAAGGTGTTTAACCGTGAGCGCGAACAACCCTCTTTTACACGCGTATGACCTGCCACCGTTCTCTGCGATTCGTGCCGAGCACGTCAAACCGGCCATTGAACAGATCCTCGCCGACAACCGTAAAGCGATTGCCGAGATTCTTGTCACCCAAGGCAAACAGCCAACCTGGGCCGGGCTGATTCTGGCAATGGACGAACTCAACGACCGCCTGGGCGCTGCCTGGAGCCCGGTCAGCCACCTGAACGCCGTGTGTAACAGTCCTGAACTGCGTGAGGCATACGAGTCTTGCCTGCCCGCGTTGAGCGCCTATTCCACCGAGTTGGGCCAGAACCGCGAATTGTTTCAGGCCTTCGAAGCGTTGGCTAATGGTCCGGAAGCGGCCAGCTTCGATGTCGCGCAAAAAACCATTCTCGAGCATTCGCTGCGTGATTTCCGTCTGTCGGGTATTGATTTGCCGCCAGAGCAACAAGTGCGTTATGCCGAAGTGCAAAGCAAGCTGTCCGAGCTGGGCAGCCACTTCTCGAATCAACTGCTCGACGCGACCCAAGCCTGGACCAAGCACGTCACTGACGAAGCGGCCCTCGCCGGCTTAACCGACTCGGCCAAAGCGCAAATGGCTGCAGCGGCCAAGGCCAAAGACCTCGACGGCTTCTTGATCACCCTGGAATTCCCGAGTTACTTCGCGGTAATGACCTACGCCCAAGACCGTGGCCTGCGTGAGGAGCTTTACGCGGCGTACTGCACACGCGCGTCGGACCAAGGCCCCAATGCCGGCAAAAACGATAACGGCCCGGTCATGGAACAGATTCTTGATCTGCGCCGTGAACTGGCCCAATTGCTCGGTTTCGCCAGTTTCTCGGAACTGAGCCTGGCGACCAAAATGGCTGAGTCCAGCGATCAGGTGCTGAGTTTTCTTCGCGATCTGGCCAAGCGCAGCAAGCCGTTTGCAGTGCAGGATCTGCAGCAGCTCAAGGCCTACGCGGCTGAGCAAGGTTGCGACGACCTGCAAAGCTGGGACAGTGGTTTCTACGGCGAAAAACTTCGTGAACAGCGCTACAGCGTTTCTCAAGAAGCCCTGCGCGCCTACTTCCCCATCGATAACGTGCTGAGCGGTCTTTTTGCCATCGTACAACGTCTTTACGGAATCGAAATCTCCGAGCAGAAAGGCTTCGATACTTGGCACCCAGATGTTCGCCTGTTCGAAATTAAAGAGAACGGCCAACACGTCGGCCGCTTCTTCTTCGACCTGTACGCTCGCGCCAACAAGCGTGGTGGCGCCTGGATGGA
>NZ_JAMFRV010000310.1 GCF_026224925.1 Pseudomonas sp.
ATTCAAGCTTCCTGCGCCACGCCGAATTGGCTGCCGCTCGATACGGTTTGAAGACTGTCGACATTCTGGTCGAGCTAGGTAAGCGGCGCATGGTAGGTGGACAGGAAGACATGATCGTTGATGTCGCCTTGGATCTACTGGCCGCTGGTAAAGGTCACTAAGGGGGCCGGGCAATGAGCTTTCATGTATCCATTGAACCATCGGGCCATACGTTTGAGTCTGAGCCTTCGCAATCAATCCTTGACGGTGCACTCGCTGAAGGGCTGATGCTCAAGCATAGTTGCCGTCAAGGGACCTGCGGCAGTTGCAAAGGGCAGGTACTCAGCGGTGAGATCGATCACGCCGACAGTCCCTTGGACGTACTGTCACTTGTCGAAAGGGAAGGAGGGCTGGCTCTGTTTTGTTGCGCCAGGGCACGCTCTGCGCTGGTCATTGATGCGCCAGAGGTGACCGAATTCAGGGGGATCTCCGTACAGCAAATCGCCGGGCGTGTGGCAGATATCAAGAAGGTCAGTGACGATGTCGCGATTTTACGCTTAATGCTTCCTCCGGAGCACAGTTTCCGCTACTTGCCAGGTCAGTACGTGCAAGTGTTGCTCAAGAACGGTCAGCGACGCAGTTACTCTATGGCCACGAGCGTGCTGCGAGACAACCAGTTGGAATGGCACGTGCGTCACATGCCCAACGGCACGTTCAGCGGGCATGTTTTTAACGCGCTGAAACCGAGAGATCTACTGCGTATCGAGGGGCCTTTCGGAGGGTTTTTCTTGCGTGAAAGTGATCGGCCAATGGTGTTTCTGGCCAGCGGAACCGGCTTTGCACCGATCCAGGCGCTGCTTGAACAACTGATCGAGCAAGGTAATCATCGGCCGGTATATCTGTACTGGGGGGGACGCAGGCGCTCAGACCTCTACCGTCATGAAGCGTTGTTGGAAATGGAACGCTCTGAGAGTTGGTTACGGTATACACCTGTGCTTTCTGAACCCGGTCCTCTATGTGATTGGCAAGGGGCCGTGGGGTTTGTGCATAAAACCGTAATGAAGGATTTTCCCAGCTTGCGTGAGTTCGAGGTGTACGCCTGTGGAGCACCTATTGTCGTGGACTCGGCACGCACTGACTACACTCGCGAACGAGACTTGGATCCAGGCTATTTCTTTGCAGATGCTTTTGTCTGAGCCTTAGGATTACTGCATCACAATACGTCGAAATTCTAAGCGCTATGGGCGGCTAAATGAGATCCACTCCTCAAACGAGTGGACCCACGCATCCTTTGTTGCTGCGAGCGACTGAGTGATTCAGCCTTTATATATTGGTCATGCTGGCAGGGTGCGTATACGGCGCGAATTCCCCTGCGGTTTAAACCGCAAGGTCAAACTTGGAATAATAAAAGAAGGTATCTAAACCATGCAAGCGGCTCGCCCGTTTCTACTCCAGCGTGTATTCGGCAATTTTTCTGTCGGTGGCAAACTCTCAATCGGATTTGGCTTGGTATTGTTGTCCACACTTGGCGTTGCGATAACTGCATTTCATTCAATTGGCATGTTGCAAGAGCGCAGTGAACAGCTAAGTGAACTTTCAGGTGTACAGAGCCTAATTTTACAAGCTCGTATCGCGGAGAAGGGATTCGCCATAGATCTCGCGCCGGAAGCATCCAAGCAGGTCCGTCAGAACATCGAGCAACTCACCCAGATACTGGATGGTACTTCGACACAGGTTGCTGGATGGGAGGACATGAGAGCGGCATCTACCACCTATTTACAACAGTTTTTGAGTTATGCCGACTCCCTGAAACAGGTACAGATTGCTCGAAAAAATATGAGCGATCGAGCGCAAGTAGTGGGCGATAGCTTTATCGCCGTCTTTCTTGATCGCTTGGATGCCCTAGACAATGCGCTTCAACAGGGCAAAATTCCGGACGCAGATATGTTGAGTTTGTTAGGGGAGGCGGCCGGATTACGCGACAAACTGATCAAGTTACGCGACGGCGAGTTGTCCTTTACTCTTGACGGCGACGAACGCTTCCGGGACGACTGGGAATTGGGCATGAGCGACCTAGTAAGTGCAATGCAGGCTCTAGAATTGCGCCTCGGGGTTGAGGAGCTTCAATCGTTGAAGAACGCAGAAGTCGCTCTTGGAGATTATCGACGGGCATTCGAACAGTTCGTAGATGGCCGAGTTCGCGTGGTTAAAGGTAGCGCGGCAATGAGTTTGCAAGCTCAGCGAATTGCTGGCGTATTAGCTGAGGCCAACAAGAACCAAGAGCAAGGAATTCGTTCGGATAGTCAGGCCGCAAATCGCCAACTATGGATCATTTCCATGATGGCTTTGATTCTGGGGGGAGGAGCAAGCCTACTGATTCGTCGCCTTATCCTTCAACCACTACTCGAAGTAGTGAAGCTGGTACAGCGAGTAGCTTCAGGCGACTTGAGCAGCGAGCATCACAATGCAGTAAGGCGCGACGAACTTGGTCTGCTGCTCAATACTGTTTACGGCATGCTCGTGAGCTTGCGAGGATTGGTTGGGCGTATTGGCAGTGGCGTTGACCAGTTGGGCCAAACGTCTGGCGGTTTGATGGAGGTGATTCAGCGTACCCGACTTGGCGTTGAACAGCAGCGCCAGGATACAGAATCAGCCTCTATCGCTATGCAGTTGTTAACAGCCACCGCGCTAGCCGTCGCCCGTGATGCGGGTGAGGCCAGTAAAGCGGTCGGTCAAGCTCATGGGCATGCGCGTGAAGGTGATGAACTCGTCCGTCTTGCCAGCGGCAAGATTGGCCTGCTTGCAGATGAGATGTCTGGAGCTTCGGAAGCTATGCAATCGCTGTTGGCAGAAAGCTTGGCGATAGGAAGAATTCTTGACGTTATAAAAGCCATTGCCTCGCAAACAAATCTGTTGGCATTGAACGCAGCAGTCGAAGCAGCTCGCGCGGGTGAGCATGGTCGAGGCTTTGCGGTTGTTGCGGAGGAGGTGCGCGGGCTGGCGAAGAGAACTCAAATATCAACTCAGGAAATCGAAGGACTCATTTTGCGGCTGCGCCTGGTTGCCCAACAAGCTGCGGAAAAGTTGCAGGGTAGTCACACGTTGACTGGTGAAACCGTTGTTCTCGCCGGCAGAGCCTCGCAAGCGTTGTCTCGAATTACTTTTGCGGTTTCCAGCATTGAAAAGATGAATCAACAAATAACCAAGGCGACGGTGGGCCAAAGCACGGTCGCTTCGAAAATTAGTTGCAGTATCGAAAATGTTAGAGCGGTAGCAGAGGGCGCAGCTCAAGAAAGTCAGAGCTTGCAAGTAGCGACAAACGATCTTCGTAAAGTTGGTGACGAGTTAAATTCTGCTGTAGGGCACTTCGTCATATAACGGTGGAAAATTCGCCGGCATATGCTATTGGCTCATAGCAGTAGCCAAAACGGCACTCCATGCAATAGCCGTTACCTGCGAATATCCAGTTACTGCAAATGACCATATCTAGTCCCTCCAGACCATCCTGGCCGGTCACGATGGCGGTGAGCTTCGATTGGTTGTAGATAGAACCCTGTAGCGTGGCTTGGAGTCATCCATTTTTTGTTCTTGATATGCCCTTCGAACAAGTCCAGAATCAAGTCCATTCCTGCTTCAGGAATAAAAGAAACCCCATAGATTTCAATGGGTCGGATGCTAGATGTGAGTCTCGTTTCCCGCTCCAAATATTGTTCTACAGGCTTCTGTTGACGTCTGCAGAAACTGAAAAAAGAGGCTTCGGCCTCTTTTTTCGTTCCAGTAAGTTCCACTCGAAAGCACTACCAGCCACGTTTTTTTAGTACATTTTTTAGTACATTAATCCGGTGCTTGGTAAAACATTTTTTTTCGTGGGACTCGCCTCTCTGGAAACCGTACAAATCTCCTCTATTCAAACGAGACGGAGTTTGTACGATGGCGCTCACCAATACGGCAGTCCGGCACGCCAAACCCCGTGCCAAGGACTACACCCTCCCTGACTACAACGGCCTCGTCCTTTTCGTGAATACGAAAGGCGCCAAGTGCTGGCACTTCCGCTTTTCCTGGGCGGATAAGCAACCCCGTATTTCTCTCGGTACCTATCCTGAAATTAGCTTACGAGATGCTCGCGCTCTGCGTGGTGTTGCGAGGGCACTGGTGGCTAGGTGCATCGATCCGCGTGTCTATCGGCAGCTGGAGCGTAATGCCAGGCGCCTGGCCACGGAAAACGCCTGAGAAGCGGTTGTTCAGCATTGATAGTGGTACGCAAAGTTGAACATCGTGTTTCTGGTCGTGGGTCTCGATAGTCCGGTCGGGCCCAGAACCTCTCGCTTCAATTGGCCGCCGAGTCGGCTGACAGCGAGGGCGCTCAGGTTGAGATGTATAGGGGAGGCTTACTTTCGCTGTTCATGGCCAGTTAAGCCTTTGAGCCAGGTCGGTGATCAGTCGTTGGGCAGGTGCAGTTGCACTTCCATGGCGTCATGAAGGAGTCTGACGACCTCGATCACTTCGTCGCTTGCCACGCGATAAAACACGATATGGCGTGGGCTTTTGACCATTCCATGGGGGTGTTTGGCCTGCTGGCGTGAATAGATGAGGTGATAGCTGCGAAGGCCCGGTGCAAGCTCATCGCGTTCGTGGCTGCCAATGCGATAAGGCGTGCCGGCAATCGCTTGCAGCGCCGAGAGGATCAGCGCCTGGTAGCGCTGGCGTGCTTGATCGCCGAACTGCGTCTGGGGGAGCCTGAGGATGTCGACAATGTCGGCGCGCGCCGCGTTGGAATCCGATACTGCGGCATGCTCAGTGTTTCTCTCTCGCGGGGAGGGTTGCCTCCAGGCTCAAGCCCTCGAGGTAGTGCTCCAGATCCCCTTCGTTCAACTGAGTAAAGCGCCCGTGCTCAAGGTCCATGATGCCGATCGAGGTCGCCTGACGCAGGGCCTCAATTTTGGCAGTGTCTTCGGCGACGCGTTGTTCCAATAGCCGCAAACCTTCGCGCATCACTTCGCTGGCATTCTGATAACGGCCGGACTGAACCAGGTCATGGATAACCTGTTCTTGGTGAGGGGTGAGCACAACGTTTCGCGTCGCCATGGGTGGGCTCCAGCTCGGTGCAAATAGGTATTTTCGTATGCCATTTTCGCTCAAGAGCATAGCTTAGGGCCGATATCCGGCGATCAGGTGATGGCTGACTCGGGGCCAATCAGTAAGGGTCAAAGTGATCCACCCATTAATAAAGCAACCTGCAGATTGATTTGAAGATTGATATGCCTGACTGTGCGCGGGAGGAGGCGCGCGATGTGTGCTTCTCGATCCGCCCTGAAATCGATCGGCATGTTCGGTGCCCATCAATATTTGCGTTTAGAGGCATCAAGAGAGGTTCCAATGCCCTACGAGTTAGAAAATCGCCTGGTGATCGGCGTGGCTTCCAGCGCTGTGTTTGATCTGCTGGCATCGGACGCAGTGTTTCAGAGTCAGGGGGAAGAGGAATACCGCAAGTTCCAGCAGGAAAATCTCCACGTCCCGCTTCCTAAGGGGATCGCGTTTCCGTTCATCAAGCGTTTACTGTCAGTGAATGACCTGAGCGTCGATCCTACGGATCCGCTTGTCGAGGTAATACTTCTTTCGCGAAATGATCCCGACACTGGGCTGCGCGTTCTGAAGACTATCGAGCACTATGGGCTTGGGATGACAAGGGCGATTTTCATGCAGGGAAAGTCCCCGTACGAATACATACCGGCACTGAATATCGCTTTATTTTTGTCGGGTGACAAAAAAGACGTAGAAGCGGCTATCAAGGCCGGGTATCCGGCAGGCCAGGTGCTCGATTCAAAATTCGAAGACGACGAATCTGATAAAACCCTGCGCATCGCATTCGACTTTGACGGCGTACTCGCCGGCGATGAGTCTGAAACAATCATGCAGGCCTCGGGATTGTCCGAGTTTCATGCGCACGAAGTGAAGAACGTCATGCAACCCCATAACCCTGGGCCGCTGAAGGAGTTCATGGTGCGGATATCCAAGATCCAGTCGGTCGAGGAACAGCACAAAAAGCTCAATCCTAAATACGAAAACCGCATACGCGTTTCGATCGTCACGGCCCGCAATGCTCCATCTCATGAGCGCGCGATGAATACACTCAAGAGTTGGGGTGTCATGGCCAATGACGCCTTCTTTCTGGGTGGCATCGAGAAAGGGAAAATTTTGGGCGTGTTGAAACCGCACATTTTCTTCGATGACCAATCAGGGCACCTTAAATCGACTAGCGCGGTTGCTCCATCCGTGCACATTCCTTTCGGCATCACCAACCATGTGGCGACAGAGGTTGCGCTAGAGCTTGAAGCTGATCAGGTTCAACAGGTGGTGTAATACGGTGGCTTGCGCGTGTAAGTGCCACAGGAATTCGCATCGGTTCTGTGCTGCAAAAAAGCCTATAGCACGGCCTTTTTGAAGGCCAGGCATGCAGGCTATATGGCATTTTTGGCTTGGCGTCACTCTCTAGTAACGAATACGCCATATAGAGTGCGGATTCCACGCCATCCGGCCACTCATTCCACTAACATCCAGCCACCTGTTCCACGCTTATCCGGCCGGGCAGTCGGAGCGCAGCGACGCAGGTTTGCATTGTTAGTCTGAAGTACCCACTGTCGTCAATTTCGTCGAGCGCCTGCGCAACGATTCGCCCTTCAGTTCGAGGCGGTAAGCGTTGTGCACCAACCGGTCGAGGATCGCATCAGCCAAGGTCGGATCGCCGATCAGCTCGTGCCATTTGTCCACCGGCATCTGGTTGGTCACCAGCGTGGAGCGATGGCCGTAACGGTCGTCGAGCAGTTCCAGCATGTCGCGCCGTTGCGCGGCGGTAAACGGAGCCAAGCCCCAGTCATCAAGGATCAGCAGGTCGGTCTTGGCGTAGCTGGCCATTAGTTTGGCGAAACGACCATCGCCGTGAGCCATGCCCAGCTCCTCCATCAGCCGTGGTAAACGTAGGTAACGCACGCTCTAGCCGTCCCGGCAGGCCTTGTGTGCCAGTGCGCAAGCGAGCCAGGTTTTGCCTACGCCGGTGGGGCCTCCGATGATTAAATTCAGTCCGTCTCGCAGCCATTGGCCGCTGCCCAGTTGCAGGATCAGTGACTTGTCCAGGCCTCGGGGACAGCGGTAATCGATGTCTTCCAGACAAGCGTTATGGCGCAGTCGGGCCAGTTTCAGACGGCTGCTCAGGCGCGTGTTTTCACGTACGGTCAACTCGCGATCAACCATCAGACCAAGACGCTCATCGAAGCTGATGTCCTTGATCTCGGGCGTTGCCTGTTGCTCACCCAACGCTTTGATCATGCCGTGCAGTCGCAGGGTTTGCAGCTTGTCGAGGGTCGGGTTGGGTAGCATTTTGGTGTTCCTTTTTAGGTCAGTGGTAGTAGCCGGGGCCGCGCAGGTTGATGTGTTCGTCGGGTAACAGCGGCAGGTTTTGTTGGGCCAGTGGCAGCCTTTCAAGACCTTGGCGCAGGATCGATTCGAGGCTTTTGTAACTGCACGCACCCAGCGCCAGGGCGCGCTGGCAAGCAGCTTCCAGCCGGTCTTCGCCATGGTTTTTTCCCAGGCGCAGGATGCCCAGACAGGCACGAAATCCGTGCTGCGGATGGATCCGCCGTTCGAGGATGTAGGCGATAACGCCAGCGGTGTTTGGCCCGGTTTGCTCCGCCCAGCGGATCAGCCGTTGCGGCGTCCATTCGGCGTGCTCGCGGTGGCTCTTGGGCATGTGCTTGATTTGCGTGGTGTGGCGGTCTTTGTACAGGGAGCGCAGATGGCTGGCCACGCGCTGGTTGGCGTTGAAGCACTCCATCGTTTGGGCCGTCAGGCGCACTTCAAGTTGGTGCTTCACCAACTGATAAGGCACCGAGTAGTAATGACCGTCGATTTCAACGTGGTAGTCGATGTGCACCCGTACCCTTTTCCATTCGGCATAAACGTAGGGATGTTCCGGCAGCGGTTGCAACGCCGGTTGGTCGATGGCCTCGAAGGTCGAGCGACGTGAGCCAGGTAGTTTCTTAAAGGGCTTTTGGTTGAGTCGATCCAGCAACAAACTGATCGCTGTGTTGAGTTCGCCCAGCGAGAAGAATTGGCGGTTGCGCAAGACCGCCAAAATCCAGCGCTCGACTACTTGCACGCCGACTTCAACCTTGGCTTTGTCCTTGGGTTTACGCGAGCGAGCGGGCAACACGGCGACCCCGTAATGCTCCGCCAGATCACGGTAGCTGGGGTTGATGTCGGGTTCGTAGCGATGCGCTTTGCTGACGCCGCTGCGCAAATTGTCCGGCACCAGGATCGCGGATGTCCCGCCGAGAAACGCGAAGCAGCGCACGTGCGAGCCCAGCCAGTCCGGCAATTTCTGCGACCAGGTGGCCTCGGCAAAGGTATAGCTGGAGGCGCCCAATACGGCGACGAATATCTGGGTCTGGCGGATTTCGCCTGTGTGCCGGTCGATTACCGACACGGTCTGGCCGGCGTAGTCGACGAACAGCTTTTCGCCTGCGCGGTGCTCCTGGCGCATGACCATATCGATCTTGGCGGCCCAGAGACGGTAATGCTCGCAGAACCAACTGTACTGGAAACCTTGGGGCTCGCTGAGGCGATACTCCTGGCAGAGCAAGGCCAGGGTGACACCGGGCCGGCGCAGTTCGGCGTGAGCCTTTGCCCAGTCAGGCATGGGGCGCTGTTCACTGGGGACAGCTGGAGTGGGTGGGAAAAGACGTCGTTGCAGCTCGGTATCGGTCAGAGCAGAGGGCCAAATCAGCCCGCTGGCAGCAAAGCGATTGAGATAGTCACCGACGCTGGCTCGACTCACTTGCAAGCTGACAGCGATCTGGCGAGCAGCACGGCATGTTCGAGGCCGGCACTTGCAGAGTCTCTGAAGCACGATTGCGCAACTTCACCTCCGTCACCCAATAATCACCAAGTCGCCAGGCGGCGATAGGTATGCTGGACACGTTTTCGGTCGGCATTCGCCTAATTTTTTACCATTCCCAGGCATCACTACCCGCTGATTTTTCGTTGAGCAAATTACTCCAGATTTTCTCCAAAACGCCGAAAAACATATCGAGTTCTTCGTCAGCAATCCCGTTTACCGACCTGGCAAACAACGCTTTGAGAGTCGGTGTCATTTCATCACGGAGACTACGACCTTTTTCTGTGAGGTGGATGCAGAATCTGCGGCGATCTTTTGGGTCTCGGACTCGCGTAACTAGACCGTTTTTTTCCATGTTGTCCATTGCAGGAACGGCTGTGTTCGGGTGAATACCTACGCGCTTACTTAGCTCTTGCTGGCTCAAACCGTCATGTTCAGACAGTATACGAAGGTAATACCAATGCCCCATCGTTACCTCCCGACCAAGAAGAAGGTATTGACCTCGGGATTCGTACAATCGATGAGTGTCCTTCAAGCGCCAGGCAATGCTGCGACCCTTGTCATCATAAACTCGGGGGTCAACGGATATTTTTGCCTGTAGCTGCTCGTCGTGATTTTCGACAATGGAGTCTGTGTCAAATTGGGGCGTCTCGACGTGCTCACTGGTTTGGCTATTGGGTTTCATTCAAATGCTTCTCAGATGGGTAGGTATGCGGATGCCGCCAATCACAATAAAACCATCTCGTACGATTGCTGTGCAAGTTTTTTCGCGATTGCAGAATTCGGCGTGGTTGACGTTTTACTTTGCACTAAGGCTTGCGCCAGGATAGGGACATACCTTTGCTCGACGGCACAGTGCGGAATATCGTCGAGTTTAATCGCTAACAAGGTCTCAGTCCCGAACAGCTTTCGCTCCGACCGCGGTCTCAGCGCCTCTCGGGATTAGCTCTCGTTTTTCGCGGGTATCCTGGCAAGCGCTGAACTAAAGAATTTAGCATTATCTGGCACCAATGCATCGAGTACGACAGTGCATCGCCGATGAGCCTGGTGATGCTTTTTCAACGTCATTTTCATCATGAAGCCTGAGCGCGGCCCCACAATTTTAGGTTTTCGAGCCGAACGGCCGCCATCCAGGCAATTCAGCGCATTTGCTGAGTCCGGTGCCCTTCACTCAGCCAGCCCCTGAAGAAACACCCATCAGCGAATGCGACTGACTTTCGACTGAGACCTCCTCCCGCTGTGGCAAAGAATAGTCTGTGCGCTATCCGAATTAGCCACGCGACATCTCTGCTTCTTTCATGAAAACCTGCCACGTTCTACCGGCAAAGGCAGGCTCTCCGTCGAGGAATGGTTATCCGAATTGCCTGTTTGTGCCGTTATTTTAACCACGAGCGGCTCCTACGGTTTTCCCGAATTGGCCTCGAGTCTGGCAGGTCAGTAGTAGGGGTATTTTTTGCCAAAAGCACGCTTGACAAATTTAGAACGCAATCGGATGATACGACCACGTACGAATATTGTGATATTTTTAGGTTGAGAGGTATTGTGGGTAAATGTTGTCGTTCAAGTGAACCTTGGCTGCGTCGTGGACGATAGCGGTGCCTTTCAGTAGGACGGGAGGACCCACAGCGGCACGACAGATCGACTCGTTTAAGGCGTTACCAAACTGGTAGGAATTGAAAAATGAGTGATAACAAGAATAACAATGCACCAATCATGCAATTGTGGACTCGCGAAGGGTTTTCTGGTCCGCTTTCAATGGTTAGTCGTTCAACTTACGGTCCGGATTTCCTATCGGTTCAAGGGCCCCACGCGCCTCGCCGCTGTGTGATTGAGCGGCTGGTGCCTCAAGATCGGTCTGATGCAGACGCGCTTCCTTCGGTCGTAGCGACTTCCAAGCTCGGTGTCCGCCTACTGACATCGGCGCGAACCCAGCCCATGTCTTTTACTGTCAGAAACGTAGAGGCTGACGAGTTGCACTTCATACAGGCTGGTCAGGTTAAGTTTGATACAGACGCGGGTAGCCTGATCGCTGATGAAGGCGACTTTGTATGCATTCCGCGTTCGGTGGCTTATCGTTTCGGCCCCACAAGGGGCTCGATGCGCAGCCTCATCATGGAAACGCCAAGCGCGCTGAATTTGACCCCGCCAAGCCCAGTGGGAATGATCAACTTCTCTCGCGACGTAAAGTTGGCGGCGATTGATCAAGATATAGTGTCAACCGGTCCGATGCCTTTACTGTTGAAGACGGCAGACGGTGAGGTCACTCGATACATGATGGCCCACGACCCACTGGCCCTTGGTGGCCAAATGACTTCCAGTGTTCCGGTGTGGAAGTTGAACCTCAGTAATATCCAACTTCATGCCTATGAGCCCCATGGCGGTCCACCCTCCATGTTCCTGTCTTCCCGCGACGGCGAAGCGCTGGTGTTCAACCTGAGTGCACGCTCTGGCGGGCGTCCCCCGGTGCACGTTAATGCTGATTTTGACGAGTTGGTCTTCTACGTTCGTGGGCCAGGAGCATGGGGAGGGTGTGACGAGCCAGGCACCCTGACCTGGGTTCCGAAGGGTGTTCCGCATCACGGCCCCTCGGAAGCGGTGCCCGAGGGGTATCAAGCGTGGCTTCTTGAGACTCGAGCGACGATGCGATTCACCCCCGAGGCATTGGCGGCTTCCGAGTTGATGGAGACGGGGAATTACTTTCGCCATCCAAGCGTTTCCGGTTAATTGATAAAGCATCAAACCCCTAGCGTATTGCAAAATGCAGCTGTTAGGGGTTGTTTATCTGAAAATAAAAATAATGAAAAGAGTATCTCCCGTGAATATTAAAATCTTCCTCGCTCGGCCCAGTCCAATCATTAGCATGTGTTTGTTACCGCACATATCAATATTTTTTAGATCCTATCGGCTTAAGCTATAGCAAAAGTTTGGCGTGCAACGCCATTCAAGATGCATGGCGATGGGTTATGTTGGAGTCTATTCAGATTCTGAATGCATCTAAAGATGCATTGAAGTTCGGATTTAAATAAGGCTTTGCGTTTGCGTTTGCCTTTTTCGCCACAGAAGTTTCCTTGCTAATAACAATAGATACGTGGAGACCGCACTCATGTCCTGCAAGCACTTTGTCATGCTCGCAATTTCTCATCATCCCCGCTTTAAGAATGGGCGGCAATTAGCGCACCTAGTAATGGCTTGCACGGCCGCAATGACGTGGACTGGCGCCTCTGCATTTGAGATTCCGACCGACAATCCTGATTGGAAAGTTCGATGGGACACCAGCCTGAAGTACAGTACCGCTATGCGCCTGAAAGGTGCCGATTCCAAGTTGACGGGGCCCGCACAAGCCAACTTTGATGACGGAGATAGAAATTTTAGGGATACGGGTTTGGTGTCCAACCGCATGGATTTGTTCACTGAAGCGGACGCTATCTACAAAGAGCGCTTTGGTGCGCGGGTCAGCGGGGCAGCTTGGTACGACGACGTTTACAACCGTTCCAACGATAATAACTCTCCCGCTACGCTGAATAGTTCCTCCGCGCGGTCCGGTGAGTTCACGACTGCTACTCGTGATCTGATGGGGCGTAAGGCGGAGTTACTTGACGCCTTCGTTTTCGGGGGCGCCGATTTTGACGATATGACCGGAACCTTTCGCTTGGGGAGGCACGCTCAGGTCTGGGGCGAAACGTTGTTCTTCGGTTCTAACGGCATTGCAGGGGGCATGGGTCCAATTGACTATGTCAAGTTATTCAACGTGCCCGGCTCGCAATTCAAGGAAGTCGTGATGCCAGTTAATCAAATCTCCGGTCAACTGCAGATCCGACCCGGTTTAACCGTGAGTGGTTATTACCAGTTGGAGTGGGAAGAGAATCGTATCCCCGCTTCAGGCTCCTTTAGTTCGTTCTCGGATATCTTCGGTGATGGCACAGAGAATCTACTTTGGTCTTCGGGATCGCATTTTACCAACGCTGGCAAGATCAAACCGAGCAACATGGGGCAATTCGGGTTCCAGGTTCGTATTCGGCCAGAGAATATAGATGCTGAGTTTGGTCTCTATGCGATTCGTTATCACCAAAAGGACGGGAACATCTACATCCGTCCAACGGCAGGAACTGCATTCTTCTCGAACCCAGGGGCGCCGGGAGAGTCAGTAGGAGTTTTCCAGACGGCATATCAAGAAGGCATCCGCGCCTACGGTGCTAGCGTCAGTACTACCATCGGTGATGCTAACGTTGGCCTAGAAGCATCCTTTCGTGATAACGCCCCGTTGGTTAATGGGGGCACATTCGTCTTCGATCCAAGTGCTGACAACAACTCACACCCCGCTTACCCGGTTGGTCGTACAGCGCACGTGAACGTGTCATCAGTTGTCCTTCTTTCGCCAGGCAGTCTATGGGAAGGAGGAACCCTGCTTGCCGAGATGGGATGGAACCGGACGGTGTCCGTGACGGAAAACCCGCAGGCACTCGATCCCAACAGCACACGCGATGCGCTTGGTTTCCGAATGCTCTTCTCTCCTACGTACTACCAGGTTATGAACGGGCTGGATGTCTCTGTGCCAATCGGTCTTGGATACAACCCCAAGGGTAGGTCATCGGCAGTAAGCCTTTTCAATGGTGGTGTTGATAAAGGCGGTGACTACAGCATTGGAGTTAAAGGGGAGTACCACAAAAACCTAACACTCGGACTGACCTACACCTCTTACTTTGGCGATACCGGTGCCGTGCTCGCGCCCACCAACGATCGACTGTCGTTTAACCAGTACTACAAAGATCGTAGCAACATCGCTGCCACCGTGCAGATGTCGTTCTGACACAGGAGATCATCATGACTCAACGTATATTTAAACTGCTTGGTGTCGTTGCGGCAATGGCTACCATTAGCCTTGCACATGCGGCGGTAACGCCTGAAGAGGCCCAGTTGCTCAAGAGCACCCTAACACCCGTTGGGGCGGAACGTGCAGCTAATGCTTCTGGGAGTATTCCCGCGTGGAGTGATGCGGGAATTAAGCCGCCACCTGGTTACAAGTCAGGGGATCCGCGTACAGACCCTTTCGCTAATGAAAAGCCAATCCTGACAATCACCGCCAAAGATGTCGCAGCCAATGCGTCTAAACTGTCCGATGGCGCAAAAGCGTTGTTAGCGAAGTATCCAGACACCTTTCGGATAAACGTTTATCCCACTCATCGTACAGCGACGCTGCCCCAATGGGTCTACGACAACACCTTCCGCAATGCGACTAGCGCGAAGACTACCAATGGCGGTAATTCGATCCAGGGCGCCTACGGCGGCATTCCGTTCCCGATTCCGAAAACCGGTGCAGAGGCGATGTGGAACCACCGCTTGTCGTATGCCGGATCATCCACGACCACGACTTACATGAACTACACGGGTACTGCGGACGGAAAGATGGTGGTTTCGTCCAGAGGATATAACAAGGTCCAGTGGCCTTACTACGATCCGAATACGCCATGGCATGCCGATTTTAGCGGCCCGTTCATGATGCTGCGCAACATGCAAACAGAGCCTGCCTTCAAGTCGGGAGAGGCATTGTTGGTTTATGAGACCCTGGACCGCGGTCGTTCTGCCTGGCAGTACTTCCCCGGCCAGCGGCGCGTGCGCAAGGCTCCCACGGTGGGATATGACACGCCCAGCGATATTAACTCTGGGCAAGAGTATTACGACGAGAGCTTTTTGTTCTGGAGTGAGCTGGACAGATACGACTGGAAGCTAGTGGGTAAGCAGGAAATGTATATCCCCTACAACACCAATGGATGGCATTCCCTTCCGGCTGATCAGCAGTACTCCAAACATCACATTAACCCCGACTCGTTCCGTTGGGAGCTACACCGGGTTTGGGTGGTTGAGGCGACGCTCGCACCAGGTAAACGCCATGTTGTGCCGAAACGCCGCTTCTACCTGGACGAGGACACGTGGAGCGTAGTGATGCACGAAGGCTGGGATGCTGAAGGGAAACTCTGGCGGGTTGGTATGGGTATGCCCCACATTGTGTGGGAAGGTCCCTACGTGCTGACCAACCAACCATGGATGACCTACAACATTCAGTCCGGTTCTTGGGTTGTTGGAGCACCTGCTGACTTCGCTAACGGGCCTTACTACCGGCAGTTGGACAAGATACCGGCTACGTATTTCACTCCAGAGTCTCTCGCGGGGGAGGGGGTGAGATGATCGCTCGAAACCTGAGCCTTGTTTCGTTTCCTCTGATCTTCATGCTGATGACATGGTTCGCAGCCGATGCCGGTGTGCACGCCGCGGAGGCTCCCCCGACGGCGGAGCCAAAGTCTGCGAGTGTGCAACAAATGGGGGCGGCCCTGGGTAGCCGCCGCTTGAATCAAGCAGCGGCTCCAGTCAACAGTCCTACGCATGCCGCTATGCAGGCGGTAAGCACGGCCGCTAGCCGGATAGTTGTTGCCGGTGAGCGAGGTTTGATTGCTTACTCCGACGATTGCGGTGTCACTTGGCAGCAGGCCAATGTACCGGTGAGTGTCACGCTGACGGCTCTGAGTTTTGTCGATGCGCATCACGGTTGGGCTGTAGGGCACGACGGCGTCATTCTTGCCACCCAGGACGCCGGATCCAGTTGGCAGAAGCAACTCGACGGCAAAGCTATAGCAGAGCTTGCGCTTGGCGCTGCAAAGAAAGCCGTTGCTATCGCTCCCTCTAGTGGCGACGCTCAGCGTGAATTAAGCGACGCCGAACGCTTGGTTGCCGATGGCCCTGATAAACCCCTATTTGCCGTTCATTTCTGGACGCCCGAGCGTGGCTTGGTCATTGGCGCATACGGTCTGGCACTTCTCACGGAAGATGCTGGGCGTACCTGGCAGTGGATTGGTGACCGAATCCCCAATCCCATGGGCTTTCACCTATACGGCTTGTGGGTACATGGGAATCAGGTCTATGTCGTCGGAGAGCAAGGCTTGGTGGTGCGATCGGAGGATGGCGCGAGTCATTTTCAGTCTGTCGCCAGCCCTTACGAGGGCAGCTATTTTGGCATTACGAGCGTAGGGACTCCGGACTCCGGACATTTGATTGTTTACGGATTACGCGGTCACGCATTCGAGCTATCAGCACAATCCTCGAACCTAATACCACTTCCACTCGGGTTGGAAGCGTCATTGCTAAGCGCTTCGCCGGGCCCAAACGACAGTGTCTTGTTGTTTGATGCAGACGGCCAAGTCGTCGAAGTCAGCGGCACTGATGGTTCGGTAAGGCCGATTGGCAACTCCCCCGTAGGTCCGGTGCTAGGTGTCGCAGCCTCATGTGGAAACAGCATGGTGGTCGCGGGTTTACGTGGCGTAGCCATAGTCGATGCAACAACAATGGTCGCTGGTAGCAGTACAGGAACCACAAAATGACAGCCATGATTAAGCAGACTGACGACTGGCCGGTGATTTCAAATCTGGCGGACTTTAACGTCCATTCCGGCTCCTTTGGGGAGCGCATGTTGTTCAACAATCGCATCTGGATCATTGTCCTGTGCGCACTGATGACAGTATTTCTGGGAGCGAGCGCCCGTCACCTGCAATTGAACGCCAGCTTTGAGCGGATGATTCCTACCGGACATGAGTTTGTCCGGAACTATTTTGAGCACCGTGAGGAACTCGTAGGTGTTGGCAATACCCTGCGCATCGCTGTACACACCAGCAAGGGAACAATATACGACGCTGAGTACCAGGATACGTTGCGCAGGCTTAACGACGAGTTCTTCTTGATTCCAGGCGTCGACCGGCCACTCATGAAATCGTTGTGGACGGCGAACACTCGTTGGCTTGGTGTTACAGAAGAGGGGCTGAGCGGTGGTCCGGTTATACCGGACAATTTCAACGGCTCGGCGCAGAGCCTTGCAGAGTTGAGGGTAAACGTCGAACGTTCTGGTGAGATCGGTCGGTTGGTCGCTCCGGACTTCCGCTCGAGTCTGATTTTGCTGCCATTGATGGCGACTACGCCAGGCGGCAAGCCGCTTGACTATCAGGAACTCTCTCATCGGTTAGAGGAGCTTCGCGCCAAGTATTCCAAAGATGGGATCAGTATCCACATTACCGGCTTTGCAAAAGTCGCAGGAGACCTCATCGATGGTGTCGGTGCTATCGCCGGCTATTTTGTGCTCGCCTTTTTTATGTGCATGCTCGCGCTGTATGTATACAGCCGCTGCGTACGTAGCACTGTCGTCGTATTGACATGCTCATTGATCGCGGTGCTTTGGACACTTGGTGCTCTTCAATGGCTGGGGTATGTATTAGACCCCTATACCGTCCTGGTGCCTTTCTTGGTGTTCGCGATCGGTGCCAGCCATGGCTCGCAAAAAATGAACGGTATTGCTAACGACGTGACTAACGGTACGCACAAGGTCGTGGCCGCACGTTACACATTCAGACGCCTGTTTATCGCGGGGTTGACCGCGTTGCTGGCTGCTGCACTGGGGTTCGCCGTGCTCACGGTAATTGATATCGACATCATTCGAGACTTGGCACTGACCGCCGGTGTCGGGATGGGTGCGTTAATTCTGACGAATCTGGTGCTACTGCCCATTCTGTTGTCTTACACCGGAGTCAAAGTACGCAATCGGGAAGATGGGCCTCTGATCCAGGGCTTGTGGCGTGTGCTTGTTCGCTTTACCTACCCCAAACAGGCGCGGATAACCGTTGCGCTGGCGGTCGTATTAGCGATTGTAGGCATCGTGGGTAGCATGCGACTGACCGTGGGGGATGTTGACCCTGGCGCGCCGGAGCTTAGAACCGACTCACGGTACAATCGCGACAACGCCTTCATGGCCGGCAACTTCCCGTCCAGTAGTGATCTTTTCGTCGTGATGGTGAAGACACCCAAGTTTTTGTGCACCAAACACGACACTATAGTGGCGGTCGATGAGTTGGAGCGTCGCTTACAGCAATTACCAGGTGTTGAGTCAACAAGTTCGATAGCAAGTCTGTCTAAATTCGCAGCAGTCGGCATCAGTGAAGGTAATCCCCGTTGGTACGACATCCCAAACCAGGCAACGCTTAATTCTGTTACCACCAGAGCACCTCGTGAGTTGTTCAACCAAGGCTGCGATCTGCTAGCGGTGTATGTCTACCTGAGCGACCACAAAGCGCAGACATTGGATCGGGTAGTGAGGGCGACGCAATTATTTGCGCTAGAGGTTGGAGCAGGTACTGATACCCGCGTATTGCTCGCAGGTGGTAACGCCGGCATCGAGGCTGCTACCAATATTGTGGTGAAGCGATCGAACTGGATCATGACTGTTTTGGTATACCTCAGTGTCATGGCCCTGGCACTGCTGACCTTCCGGTCGTGGCGCGCGACGTTGGCTGCGATGTTACCGCTAATGCTGACCACGGTACTGCTGGAAGCGCTGATGGCGTGGTTAGGGATTGGGCTAAAGGTTGCCACATTGCCAGTTGTCGCCCTAGGCGTGGGCATTGGGGTGGACTATTCACTGTACATTCTGAGTGTGACCCTCACTGCGATGCGCAACGGCGCGAGCCTCTCTGAGGCCTATGCACAAGCATTGCGCTTTACAGGACGAGTGGTGATTTTGACTGGCCTGACATTGGCCGCCGCGGTTTTCACCTGGGTGCTGTCACCAATTCGGTTTCAGGCGGATATGGGGCTGCTCCTTGGATTCATGTTTATTTGGAACATGCTGGGTGCGTTGATCTTGTTACCGGCTTTGGCACATTTCCTACTGAAACCCAGCCAACTGATATCTGTAAAGGACCAGGTGTTACCTGCTCAGCCGACTTAAGTTTTATGGTGAGTTAAGGCGAGACCCCAACAACAGAAAATTTATGCTGAATAGCAATTTATAAAATAAGAAGGTACTTATGAAGAAAGAATGCAATGACGATGTTGTGATGCCGCCGGAGTCTGCAGTGGTGCAATTTTCTGTACTGCTGCGCCAGTTGAAGGTATCTCGACTCAAGGTAGCAAGCGTTGCCAGCAGGTAAGTGATTACTGTGTGGTAAAGCAGATCCCCTTCTCCACACGCAGTCATAAAAAATAAAAAGATTCGGCTATTTGAATTTGAACTTGATTGGGAGTTTATGTGATGAATACGACTGTTGAGTTTGTACAAGGCGTTTATGAAGATGTGGATAGCCTTGACGTCCCCCGGTTTATTTCTCGGCTGACTGAAGATTGTGTGTTTGTCTTCGGCAATGCTGACGCTGTGATTGGACACAGCGCCATCGCCAGCTATTTTGGTTTTTTTTCCGAAATGATTGCCGGCATAGCTCATGTTGTCGATGAGGCTTGGACCATCGAGGACGCTATTATTTCGACTGTGCGAGTAACGTATATTCGAAAAGATATGAGCAAGCTAAGTTGCCCCGCAATGGTGCTTTGGCGAATGCAAGATGAGTTGATCAAAGAATATCGTATCTATGTGGATAACTCGGCACTGTTCGCGTGATGTAAGGCACACTCCGTTTAAGCAATGATTTTTCGAAAAAGGCTATGCAGGTTGTAGCCTTTGGTAACGCTACATCTGTCTGAAACTTATGATTTATTCGAATCGGTTTTATCAATGATTGATTGAGAGGATTTTTGATTATGAAAGAAGCAGCGATCACCTCGCCGTCTTTATCAGTGGCTCAAGATCTTAAAGGGAAGACGATCATAGTTACAGGAGCGGGCAGTGGTATAGGCCGTGAATCAGCCATAATTTTTTCGCTAGCTGGCGCAAACGTGATTGTCAGTGACATTACTGCGGAGAGCGCCAAGGCAACTGTCGACTCGATCCATTCACGCGGTGGTATCGCCACATTCGTACAGGCGGATTTGGCTGTGGAAGCCGAAGTTCAACTGCTGGTCAGCGCAGCGGTAGAAACGTACGGCCGTCTTGATGGCGCATTCAACAATGCGGGTATCGGGCAAGTTGGCAAGCCCCTTCATGAGTTGTCGACACAGGAGTGGCAGCGTGCGCTCTTGGTAGACCTGACATCGGTCTTCTGGTGCATGAAGTACCAAATCCTCGCCATGATGACTACCGGAGGCGGGGCAATTGTAAATACGGCTTCGGCGCTTGGGCAAGTTGCTATACCCCATGCCGGAGAATACGTTGCGGCCAAACACGGTGTCATCGGTATCACGCGCGCCGCCGCCGCCGATTACGGCGCAAAGGGCGTACGGGTCAATTGCGTGCTCCCAGGCATTATTAAGACTCCGCTTATTGATGAGCTGAGTACTGATCCGCGATTTGCATCATCGCTTGAAAAACTCCTGGAGAGACATCCGATTGGACGATTCGGTAACCCCAGCGAGATCGGTGAGGCGGCACGATGGCTTTTGTCGGATGCGGCCTCCTTTGTTAACGGTTCAGCGATTGCCGTAGACGGTGGTTATCTGGCGGTTTGATGGAATTGTGAGGGCTGCACCAGGTGCTGTAGCCACTCGCAGATCACGTGTTCATTCAAGTTAAGCAATCTTTCAGAGGTAACGCTATGGGACGTTTAGACGGTAAGGTGTGTTTGATCACTGGCTCGGGCGGCAGTATGGGTCGAGCATCTGCGCTGGCCTTCGCCAAAGAAGGCGCGCTGATCGTTGGTTGTGACTTGTTCGCCGAGCGTGCGGAAGAAACAGTGCGAATGGTCACAGAGGGCGGAGGCAACATGGTGTCTATGCAGCCATGCGATTTGACGAAGATGGACGATTGTGAAGCGCTGGTACGGACCGCGATTGACGCTTTCGGCCGGATCGACGTGCTTTTTAACAATGCATCCATGGCGTATTTTGGCTTGGTCAACGAATTTGCGATTGAGGACTGGCACAAGACGATGGATCAGGAAGTTAACCTCGTCTATTACATGACCCGTGCCGTTTGGGGTGAACTCGTTAAATCGGGCGGCTCTATCATAAATACAGCCTCGATTTCTGCGCATCAGGCCTATCGTCCATTGCCAGCGCTCGCGCATACAGCTGCGAAAGGCGCCGTCCTTGCCATGACGCGGCAACTCGCCATGGAAGGTGCGCCGCACGGCATTCGCGCAAATTCTATATCTCCTGGCTTAATCGATACCAACCAAACCAAGGGTATTCTTGCCGATCCGGATTTTTTTACGGTGATGACCGAACAAATCATGCTTAAGCGCCCAGGCAAACCCGAAGAAGTTGCAATGGCCGCACTTTTTCTAGCCTCTGATGAATCAAGTTTTGTTACGGGTGCGGATTTGTGTGTAGACGGCGGTACAACCGCTTGGTGATCAAGCCTGCGTCGGAATACCGGACAGCACAGTTCCACATCACGGCAAGGAGAATTAGATGTTAAAATTCATCATTGCATTTGAACGTCACACGAAAATGACTCGCGAGGAGTGTCAGAGTTATCTGAACGCTACTCATGGCCCGTTGGTTAGTCGCGTGACTGAATTCAGCCGGCATGTTCAAGGATATGTACAAAACTTCACATTCGATGGTGGTATAGCGAATGGTACGGGTTTTGATATCGATGGGGCATCGGAACTCTGGTTCGCTGATCTTGATACTTTTTCGACTGCTTTTTCAGAATCACGCTATCTTGAACTCATCAGACCTGATGAGCTGCGTTTCGCAAACCCTGAGCGATTGATTATGGCCTTCACCACTGAGGAGACGGTCATAAGCAAGCAACGACCCACAGCTCTGAAGCTGTTTCGTTTTCTGGGTACACCACAAGGCGGTGAGGCAACAGCCATGCGTACAGCTTGGCAGGTAGGGTACGGCAAGCAATTGGTCCAAGACGAGGCGCTTGCGTCTCTAGTGGTTCGCTATGTTCAGAATTGGTCGCTACCAATCGATCGCAATCCCTTTCCACTCTCGCAGTCCTTCACTGGAGTCGATGAGCTTTGGTTTGAAAGCGATGAAGAGCTTGTTCGCTTCATCACCCTGGAGCAAAAATTGCTCAATGAACTATCTAATCAGGAACTCATCGACATGAGTGCTTCGGTGGCCTTTGTTGCAGTAGAGAAGGCCGTCATGCCTGTTGCTGTAAACTAGTTCCGGTTCTGACCCGGCCCTGTGTTGCGATGCACTCGTTTCGATTGCATCGCATTTTCGTGAATTCCGCTTTAGTCCATTTATCCCGGCAATGTCGGTCTTTTGACTTTCTCAGGCATCGCCGGAAAACCTGCAACTTCGGAATACTATTGGCATGACTGGCATTTAGAACGTTCCGGCAAAAATACACCCATGCTGATTGTCCACACCCAGAAGCGTGATAGTGACTACGTTAGTTGTTGCAGACAGCTATCGATGGCGCGAGCTAAGGTGAACGAGCCCAGGGATAGTTATTCTGCAAGGTACGGGGCAAACTTGCGGCGTCGATCTGATCGAAAGTGCATGGCAGTTTTTCAGTGCGGCCAGGATAGGGGCTGTATGGATACCGCTACTCATAGCGATGACCTGAAGCGGGAGGCACTCTGCGATACAGCCCCGCCCTGACTATTTGAATTAGATCGATTTTTTCAACCAGCGATCAACGCGCTCAGCAGCGATCTTGCCCGGTAGCCCCGATACGCCACCGCCCGGGTGAGTGCCGGCGCCTCCCAGAAAGAAGCCTGGAACTACCGGCTTAGTGCCGCCCAAACCAAATGCGGGACGCTTTAGGCCAGTGCGCGCCGCGCCGAAATCTATATGGGTCACGCAACCGTTTGTGAGGTTGAGACGTTTAGCGCGATCCATTGGGGTTTCCAAGAAGTTGCCGATTTGCGCATCAAAGCCATCGTAGAACTCGGACAGCTGAGCGGTGATGCCTTGGAGCGTCCGCGCTTTTAGTTCGTCGCTCCAGCCTTCGCGCGCTTCCACTGCAATCGACGGCAGATAGACGTGGGCAATCGACTGACCGGCTGGCGCTTGCGCAGGCTCCCAGTTGCTGAGCGGCGATACCGCGATCGCATGCGTTTTCGAAATATCGCCGCGCCGCGCGGTGGCGAAGCTATTACGCACTTGGTCCGGCGTGCCGATCAGGCCACAGGCCTTATTCAGATCGGCATCATCGTGGCGCATGTCCTGGTGGCGCTTCAGCGATAGCGGTTTCGACATCGCGATATTGATGAGCATTGGCGCGCAGTTGGAACGGTTCGCTGGCGAATGCTCCAGGCGTGTAACAAGACGTTTTTCGATACCGCCAGGCGTAGTGAGCTTGTACGCGGTGCGTGGATCGCAGCAGGCGATCACGCTGTCGGCGGTGATGATGCTGCCGTCTTCCAAGCGGACACCGCGCGTTTTACCGCCTTCGATGATGATTTCAGAGACCTGCGAATTCAGACGGATGGCACCGCCACTGGCGGTGAAACTATCGGCCAGCGCATTCGACAATGACTGCAACGAGCCTATCGGTTTGCCGACGCCGAGGCGATGCATCAGGCTGAACAACATATACGCCGCGGCGTTTCCATCCTCATCGATCGGGCCTGTAATAGCAGCGATACCGGTCAACAAACCAATCGACGCCGGGTGCTCGAAGTATTCGCAGGCTATCTGGTCGGCGGTACCGGCAGCTATGTTTTGCAGCTCCGCGCGCAGACCGCGATGGCGGATCAATGCACCGATCATTTTCACCAACGCGCGCGGATTGGGGCGGCCCGGATCGGTATTCATGAACGGGAAGCCGATGTCCATCAATGCGTCGATGACTTCCATAAACTTCACGTAAGACTTGCCGTCGGCTTTCGACAGCCGCGCCATATCCTCGGCGGTACGCTTGGGATCGCGAAAGAGCGCGATCGAATTGCCGTCCGGATGCAGATAGGCATACGAGGGATCAGGATCGCAGGTTTTGAAGCCGTGCTTCACCAGATCCAAGTCCTCGATGATGCCAGTGCCGCGCATGAAAATAACATCGACCGCGCAGGGGGTGACCAAATGTTGGGGCGCTTCGGGAATCATGAAGCCGGAGGTTGTCATCCCGCCCACTTTGCTGCCTCGCTCGACAACGATAACGCGGCGGCCACTGCGGGCAAGGTAACAGCCCGCGGTCAACCCGTTGTGTCCGGCGCCGACTATAACTACGTCGAAATCTGCCATCTAAATGCTCCTGTGTTAGTGCAGTATGGAGTTTTGATTTTACGAAGGTTTACGCGCTGGCCATCTCTTAGGGGGTATTTATCAAGCCACGCGTCTGAGTCAGGACACAGGTGACATACGACGTCGGCGGGTTAACATGTTACGTCGACGCCTTTGGGTTCGCACGCCGACAGTAGTCAAATAAACACAGGTCAGTTGTATAGTCAGACCTTCCGTATATTTTTACTTATGATTGCTTTTAATGATTTTGTTGTTGCAGGGCTATTAAGTCGTAGCGTATTCGATCGTGCGACGCAGTCGACAGTCAAACTCTTTTTTGAGTGCCGTGCTGGGCTAGTAGTAATGTGTCTCGGCTACTCCTAGGGCACGACCTAACCAATCTCGATCATGAAACTTCACAACAAGCTTGCTTCAATTTTTCCAAAACGCTCGGCCTAAAAAAGGATATCTACTTTTTCGAGATCATTCGTTCGATCCACATAAGACAGACAAATCAGATTGAACTTCACTAGACCTCCAGCAGAGTGGCTATTACGAGTCAAAAATTCGCATATAAAGATCGGGCTTGCAGGGCTGATCGGCTGGCGTCTCAGACTCCAGCTTATTGTCGCTAACCTCATGTGTCATTACCGCCCCCCTTGCTGTCGAGATTTTTTGGCTGCAACAAAGGCTAATGGGCGTCAAGCTCCACATCCGCTCGATAACTTATCCACTCAATTAACAGCAGAGTACTTCCGAATCAACTTGAGTGCGGATATTAATAAGC
>NZ_JAMFRV010000311.1 GCF_026224925.1 Pseudomonas sp.
CTGATAGCTGGGCGCGAACAACGGCACGATGTAGGCCAGGTCGACCGCGCGCTTCTGGATTTCGTCCAGGATCGGCTGTCGCGCTTTCAGGTCCGACGTTGCACGGGCCTTTTCGATCAGGGCGATGATGGTTTGGTCCGCCTTGTCACGCACGCCGCTGTAGAAACCGCTACCGCCCAAAACATCGCGCAGGGATAGGGCGCTGTCGGAGGGATTCAACGTGTTGGGGTAAATGCTCCAATCGCCTTCAATGCGCGATCTTGCCCAGTCGCCACCGGTGGTGATGCGCAGATCAAGGTCAAAACCAAGGTTCTTTTTAACCTCCGCCTGGATCGACTGAATCAGCAGGTCACGGTTGTCGCGTACGTAGGGCTGTGGATAGCCCACCTCGATTCGCAGACGTTGCCCATCCTTGGTCCGATAGCCTTGCGCGTCTCGGCTCGTCCAGCCAGCCTCATCCAGCAGTGCGTTGGCTTTGGGCAGGTTGTTGCCCCATGTGCCGACCAGCGCCTTGTTATAGGCTGGATTGTCGGGGCCGATGTTCGACCAGGCGCGGGGCACTGTGCCCAGATACAGACTCTTGACCACAGCATCGACGTCAAAACCGTCGCGCAACGCCTGGCGTACCCGCACATCGGTGGCCACACCATGGGTGTAGTTGATGTTCAGCGTGAACGAGGTCTCCGCAGAAGGGCCGACCAGGTACTGGAATCCTTCGGCGTCCTTGAACAGTGGGATGTCACTTGGCTGCACGCCCTCGATCAAATCCACCTGGCCCGAGGTCAGCGCACCCGCACGCACGGCGTATTCAGGGATGAAACGGTAGGTCACGGCATCCAGGTAAGCTGCGCCGTCATGCTTTGCATAACCAGGGCCCCATTTGTAGTTGGGGTTTTTGACGAAGCGCGCGCTTTGACCCCGCTGGTAATTCTGGAATATGAATGGCCCGGTCCCGACCAGTCCCGGCCCTCCGCTGCAAAGGTCCGCGCCGTTGGTAAGGGTCTTGGGCGACAGGAAACCGAGTTTTACGCTGGAAAGCGACTCCAGTGTCGCTGAGTCAGGACGCGATAAAACAATCTTCACTTCATGGGCGGACACCACTTGCGAATGGTCGTAGTACTCCAGGAATGTAGCCGCGATCGCGGTATTTTTCGGGTTACTGACGTAATCGAGGTTGGTCTTGACGGCCTCGGCATCGAAGGCTGCGCCGTCAGTGAACGTCACGTCATCGCGCAACACAAAATCGTATTCCAGACCGTCTGCTGAAAACGTCCAGCTCTTGGCCAGCCAGGGGGCGAAGCTGCCGTCAGCTTTTTTGCCGACCAGCGAGTCGACATAATTTCGAATGAGGATGAACGAGTTCTGCTGACCTGAGCGGTGAGGATCGAAACAGACCGGCTCGGTGGTGATGCCCCAGGAGACTTCGCCGCCAGCCACCGGCTTACTCAGCTCCACGGCGGCCTTGAGTGTCGCGGAGGCCGGCGGGGTGGCGTCATTGCAGCCGGCGATCAGAGTGCTTGCAACCAACGTGCAGGCGAGACTGTAGCGAATGTGTTTCATGGAATACCTTAAGACCCCGGATGAGGTCGACGCAAAAATTGTTATGCAAAAATATGATCTTGCATTGACTCTATATGCCCTTATGGAATTACGTCCAAGACTGAAACTACATATATTTATAACGTGATTGACGCCTGTCTCGCATATTGATGGCTGTATAAAATGAATTTCATTTATGACCCTATCCAGTGTTATGGTTTTAAACCTGCGTCCTGACCTGTCTTTTCATTATTAGAAAAACAAACAGGCAGGCATCGGCAACCGTACCTGCGGACCGGAATCATTTTCTGATCCGGCTCGATTGAGCCTGCTCGGACTGGCCTTGGCATTGACCAGCAGTTGGGCTGTGCAGGCTGCACGCTGATCGTTGCCAAACAGGAGCTTCGCGCCATGAGTTTTACTTCGCTGCATTGGGGGGCTTATCGCCCGCAGGTCGTGGATGGCAAGCTTATGGCCATGGTGCCGGTTGAGTGGGACACGGACCCGTCACCCATAGGCGACTCGATTGCCGAGGCAATCACCTCGCCAACGCGCATCCTGCGACCTTCGGTGCGCCGTAGTTATCTTGCCCAGATGGGGGCGTTTCCGGGTGCTGGAAATGAGGAGCTGCGAGGCCAGGAACCGTTTGTCGAGGTGTCTTGGGACGTGGCGCTGGAGCTGGTCGCCAAAGAGCTGCGCAGGGTCAAGGCCGAGCACGGCAATAAGGCTATTTTCGGTGGCAGCTACGGCTGGGGTAGCGCCGGACGTTTCCACCACGCCCAGAGCCAGCTGCACCGGTTCCTGAATAGTTTCGGCGGCTACGTGTTCAGTACCGACAGTTACAGCCTCGGCGCAGGGCGGGTGCTGATGCCGCATATCGTCGGCAACATGGATTGGCTGCTGGCGGCGCACACCTCCTGGAAAAACCTCGCAGAGCATTGTGAGCTGTTCGTCGCGTTCGGTGGCTTGCCGGCAAAAAATGCCCAGACCAGCCCCGGCGGCGCAAGCGATCACCTGCTCGCCGATGCCCTGGACAAAATGTCCGCAGCGGGCGTGCAGTTTGTCAACATCAGCCCGTTGCGTGACGATCTGGTCGGGCCGCAGCACAACGAATGGCTGCCGGTTCGTCCGGGCAGCGATACCGCGTTGATGATGGCGCTGTGTCACGTGCTGATCAGCGAAAACCTGCACAACGAAGCCTTCATCCAGCGCTACACCGTCGGTTACGAGCGGTTTCGCGATTACCTGCTGGGACGCGTCGACGGTCAGCCAAAGGACCCTCAATGGGCCGAGACCCTTACCGATATTCCGGCTGGGCACATCAGCGAGCTGGCACGACGCATGGCCAGCAAGCGGACCATGATCAACATCGCGTATTCCCTGCAACGCTCAGTGCATGGCGAGCAGCCATTTTGGATGACTGTGACCCTGGCCGCCTTGCTCGGGCAGATCGGTCTGCCGGGAGGTGGTTTCGGCCTGGGTTACGGTTGCATGAACAATACTGGCAGCGGGCGTAAATCGTTCTCCGGACCGCGTTTTTCACAGGGCGTGAATCCGGTCAAGGATTTCATCCCGGTGGCGCGGGTCACCGACATGCTGCTCAACCCC
>NZ_JAMFRV010000312.1 GCF_026224925.1 Pseudomonas sp.
ATTGCCGCGCCCTCTCCCGCCGGACCGGAACCCAGTACCACTACGTCGTAGTTGTAGACAGCCATGCGTACTCCTTTAGAACGGGCCGAAACGCCACTCTGGCGTCTCTGGCTAAATCATGTCGCGGCCAGCGACACGAAGGATCAAAATCTGGGGCGCAGTCTAACCAAGCGCCGACGCCGCGAACATTAACCCTTGGTCGCGTCGTAGGCCAATATTGTCTGCACTACATTGCCAATCGAATCAATAAAGCGCCGCCTACTTCGATTTATCGGCGAACAGTCTGTTGAATTCCGAACTGCTGCGGATGATAAAACGGTTATCGACACGAATCACAAAAAATGCTGCGATTTTGTGTACTTCGGCATAATCCCAACCCCGCTCCGGGCCCAGTATCTCCAACAACGTAGACAATCCATCGGCCATTAACGCTGAGTGATCAATGACCGTCACCGACGCCAGGCCGTGAACCACAGGCACTCCGGTCAGCGCGTCGAAGGTATGGGAATAACGCTTTCCGTCCTGCTCGAAGTAGTTCCGGTAGTCGCCCGAGGTTGAAACGCCGTACCCGTCCAACTCAACAATTTTTTCCGCGACCTGCTGATCATCTCGCGGCGCTTCAAGCGCGACACGCCATGGTGAGCCGTCGACTTTTTTGCCAACCGCTTTTAGCTCGCCGGTCGCTTCGGCGAGAAAACTGTGGATACCCATTGTTTGCAGGCGGGTACTAATGAGGTCCACCGCGTAACCGGCGGCGATACTGTTGAAGTCAACTTCAACCGGGGCGTCCTTACAAAGCTGATCCCCATCAATGTGCAAATGCCCATGCCCAACGCGCTCTAACACCTGCGCTATCTGCTGCGCCGTCGGAACGCGTTCGACCCGAGCTTGCGGGCCGAAGCCCCACAAGTCGAGCAACGGCTCCACGGTCAAATCGTAGGAACCTTGACTGGCGACAGATAGCTGCTCCCCAAAGCGAACCAACTGCAAGACGCCCGAAGGCATTGACTGGCAGCTATTGCCGGGAAGCATATTGAAGCGCTGGATATCCGAATCACTGCGATACGTCGACATTTGCTGATCGACTTCGGCCAATATTGCTTCGACTTGGGCCTGCACTTCAGCTGTCTTTGGTCCGTCGGGGCTGCGCACGTACTGCACCGAATAGGTGCTGCCCATGGTCGGGCCGGTAAAGCTTTCCAACCGCTCGCCGGAACCGCAAGCGGCCACGGCACTTATCAGCACCGCAGATATCGATATCCTTACCAGCAAAGGGCAAAATCTGAGCGACTTTCGCCGCGCTCTCCAGTCGAAATACATTTGTCGCTCGCAAAGCCCTACGTCGGGCAAAAATTGTTTTAACCTGCTTATCTGTATTCAAAAAGGCCCGGCCATTATGCGATATCTGCTTGTCTGTTTATTGCTGTTATTGAGCCCGACCGTCTCGGCCAACTCCGCAGACCGACTCAAAGAAGCGGCCTTCCCCACTCAACTGAGCAACCAGTCACCCGCGCTGGAGCGCAAAGGCCAAGGGGTATTGACCTACTTATGGGCCGATGTCTATGCCGCGGCCCTGTTCAACGAGCCATCCGTCACCGCCGAGCAAGCATTCAGCGAACAACGCGCGCAGTGCCTGGAACTCTATTACTTTCGTGACATTGACCGCTCGGACGTCATCAAGGCCGCCGATGCAACGTTGGCGCGCCAGCAAAGCAAAGACACCCTTACCCGCTTGAAACCTGACCTGGACCAGTTGCACGCTAGCTTCCAGGATATTCAACGGGGTGACCGATTTGCCCTCAGCTTCACCCCTGCGCGCGGAATGAGCCTTGAGCGCAATGGAAAAGTGATCTTCAACAGCGCAAACACTGAGTTGGCACGCGTCTACTTTGGCCTCTGGCTGGCTCCGGACGGCCTATCAAAAAAGCTGCGTAACTCCCTGCTAAATCAGACTTAAGGCTACCTTTTTAGTTGTCTTGGCGCCCCTTTAAACATATTGTTACATCTACGTGCGGCATGCAGGCAGGAGGCCACAGTGCAGCAACGATAACGACAAGGGATTCCCAGCTACATAGCCTAAGTGAGTAATAAGAAATGGCCTCGAATACGGGCAAGGGCAAGGCGATATTTCGCGTTGTCAGCGGTAACTTTTTGGAAATGTTTGACTTCATGGTCTACGGCTTTTACGCCACGGCCATTGCCAAGACCTTCTTCCCTACCGATAGCGCTTTTGCTTCTCTGATGCTGTCGTTGGCGACATTCGGTGCGGGCTTCCTGATGCGCCCACTGGGTGCGATTTTCCTCGGCGCGTACATCGACCGTCACGGTCGACGCAAAGGTCTGATCATTACGTTGGCGATGATGGCCATGGGCACGGTGCTGATAGCCTGTGTGCCTGGTTACGCGACGCTAGGTGTTGCAGCGCCGTTACTGGTGTTGCTTGGACGTCTGTTGCAAGGCTTCTCTGCTGGCGTGGAACTGGGTGGTGTTTCGGTTTACCTCGCAGAAATCTCCACACCGGGCCGCAAAGGCTTTTTCGTTAGCTGGCAATCGGCTAGCCAACAGGCTGCCGTGGTATTCGCCGCTTTGCTGGGTGTCGGCCTCAACCACTGGCTGAGCCCGGAGGAAATGGGTGACTGGGGCTGGCGCGTTCCGTTCCTCATCGGCTGCATGATCGTTCCTGCCATCTTCATTATTCGTCGTTCACTGGAAGAAACCCCTGAGTTCCAGGCACGCAAACATCGCCCGTCGATTGGCGAAATCATGCGTTCGATCGGTCAGAACTTTGGCCTGGTACTGGGCGGCATGGCATTGGTAGTAATGACCACTGTGTCGTTCTACCTGATCACCGCTTACACCCCGACGTTTGGTAAAACCGAGCTGCACCTGTCGGATCTCGACAGCTTGTTGGTGGCAGTCTGTGTCGGCATCTCGAACTTCATCTGGCTGCCGGTCATGGGTTCGTTGTCAGACCGCATTGGCCGCAAACCGCTGCTTTTGGCTGCAACCATCCTCGCCTTGGTAACCGCTTACCCTGCGCTGTCTTGGCTGGTTGCCCACCCAAGCTTCGAAAACCTGCTGATTGTTGAGCTGTGGTTGTCGTTCCTGTATGGCTCGTACAACGGCGCAATGGTTGTTGCTCTGACCGAGATCATGCCCGCCGAAGTACGGACAACTGGTTTCTCCCTGGCCTACAGCTTGGCAACCGCAACCTTCGGTGGTTTTACCCCGCTGGCCTGTACTTACCTGATCCACGCACTGGACAACAAAGCAGCGCCTGGCATCTGGTTAAGCGGTGCAGCCCTTCTGGGTCTGATCGCGACACTGGTACTGTTCCGCAAAGGCAAAAACCGACTGGAAGCGCCTCAGGCAATTCCTGCTAACGGCTGATAGCTGTTTGTACACGTCGTGATAAAAATGCCCTGATTCGTCAGGGCATTTTTTTGTCTGGAGTTTGGTATTGACCTGTGTGGCTTGCCGACGAACGCGGTGGGGCAGTCACCGCCGAGTCACGGCATTCCCAGGCAAGCCTGCTCCCACAGATTACTTGCTCTACCTAGTAGGCTGTTGTCTGAATTAAATATCAAACAGCACGCAAAAAAATGCCCCGACTAGTCAGGGCATTTTTTATCGCAACTTACTTATCGCGGAAACGCGGGCGGGTTAACACCGGCAATATCTTCCATCACACGAACTACCTGACAGCTGTAACCGAATTCGTTGTCGTACCACACGTACAGAACAACGCGGTTGTCGTTGCAGATAGTTGCTTCAGCATCGACCACACCGGCGTGACGCGAGCCGACGAAATCGGTAGACACCACTTCCTGCGAATTAACGAAATCGATCTGCTTATGCAGGTCTGAGTGCATTGCCATGTAGCGCAAGTACTCGTTAATTTCTTCGCGGGTGGTTGGCTTCTCAAGGGTCAGGTTGAGAATTGCCATGGACACGTTAGGTGTCGGTACGCGGATCGCGTTGCCGGTCAGCTTGCCGGCCAGCTCAGGCAGCGCCTTGGCTGCGGCGGTGGCAGCGCCGGTTTCAGTGATAACCATGTTCAACGCAGCGCTACGGCCACGACGATCACCCTTGTGGAAGTTATCGATCAGGTTTTGGTCGTTGGTGTACGAGTGAACCGTTTCGACATGACCATTCACAATCCCGAACTTGTCGTTGACCGCTTTGAGCACCGGCACAATGGCGTTGGTGGTGCAAGAGGCCGCCGAAACAATCAAGTCGTCAGGCGTGATCTCGCCATGGTTGATGCCATGCACGATGTTCTTCAGCTTGCCTTTGCCTGGTGCAGTCAACACAACACGGGAGATGCCCGGGCAGGTCAAATGCTGGCCCAAGCCCTCGGCATCACGCCATACGCCGGTGTTGTCCACCAGCAAAGCGTTCTTGATGCCGTACTGGGTGTAATCCACGTCAGTCGGGTTTTTCGCGTAGATCACCTGAATCAGGTTGCCGTTGGCGGTGATGGTGTTGTCGGCCTCATTAATTGTGATGGTGCCATCGAACGGACCATGGACCGAATCACGACGCAAAAGACTGGCACGCTTGACCAAGTCATTCTCTGCACCTTTGCGCACAACAATCGCCCGCAAACGCAAACCATCGCCGCCGCCGGTTTTTTCAATCAGGATTCGCGCCAAGAGACGACCAATCCGACCGAAACCGTACAGCACGACATCGGTGCCTTTACCTGACGTAGCGCTCTGTTGACCCACTACATCGGCCATTTCATCGCGTACGAACTGTTCGGCGCTGCGGCCGTTGCCTTCGGCCTTGTACTTCACGGCCAGCTTACCCAAGTCCACCGAAGCGGCACCCAGTTTAAGATCGCTCATGGCTTTAAGAAGGGGGAACGTCTCATGCACGGACAACTCACCGCCATCAGCTTGACGGTGACGAGCAAAGCGATGTGCTTTAAGAATTGCAATGACTGAACGGTTGATCAGGCTGCGGCCATAGATCGAGCTCACCACATTATTATTGCGGTAAAGCTGACCGATGAGAGGGATCATCGCCTCGGCGAGGGCCTCACGATCGATCCATTCACCAAGACACTGGTCGGGCTTCTGAGTCACGGTAACCTTCCACATGTAGGGGCTGAAAAAAGGGACTACATTATGCCGCCGCCTTTGTTTATGAGCAATGCGTGACAGTGAGATCACACGGCACTACATAAATTCCATCCACGTAAAACGCTGAAAACTGACAGCACACACGTTCGTTCGCTACAATCGCCGACCCTGTCGCAACGCTTGGAGCTCAACCTTCCGTGCCCGTTCTGCGTCTACCGATACTCCCTGCTGCGGCAGGTAAACAGCACTGGGGCAATTTGCCTGGTGCTGCCCTCAGCCTCGCTATTGCCGAGGCTGCCAGCGCTGCAAAGCGTTTTACCCTGCTGCTGACTGCTGACAGCCAAAGCGCCGAGCGTCTTGAACAAGAACTCGGCTTCTTTGCGCCTGACTTGCCGGTGCTGCATTTTCCGGATTGGGAGACCCTGCCGTACGACCTTTTTTCGCCGCACCAGGACATCATTTCCCAGCGCATCGCCAGTCTTTACCGATTGCCTGAGCTTGCCCACGGCGTGCTGGTGGTTCCGATCACCACCGCCCTGCACCGGCTGGCGCCCACCAAGTTTCTGCTCGGCAGCAGCCTGGTGTTGGACATCGGCCAAAAGCTCGACGTTGATCAGATGCGCACGCGGCTTGAAGCCAGTGGTTATCGCTGCGTTGACACGGTGTACGAGCACGGCGAATTCGCGGTCCGTGGCGCACTGATCGATTTGTTCCCGATGGGCAGTAAACTGCCGTACCGCATCGACCTGTTCGACGACGAAATCGAAACCCTGCGCACGTTCGATCCGGAAAATCAGCGCTCTATCGATAAGGTGCAATCGGTTCGCCTGCTGCCAGCGCGTGAGTTTCCGCTGCAAAAGGATGCCGTCACCCGCTTCAAAGCGCGATTCCGTGAGCGTTTCGATGTGGACTTCCGCAAGTGCCCGATCTTTCAAGATCTGAGCAGCGGGATTACACCCGCCGGGATTGAGTACTACCTGCCGCTGTTCTTCGATGAAACCTCAACCTTGTTCGATTACCTGCCCCAGGACACCCAAGTGTTCTCGCTGCCCGGCATCGAACAGGCGGCTGAGAACTTCTGGAGCGACGTACGTAACCGCTACGAAGAGCGCAAGGTCGATCCTGAACGGCCGTTACTACCACCCAATGAGTTGTTCCTTCCGGTAGAAGACTGCTTCGCCCGCCTGAAAAGCTGGCCACGGGTCGTAGCCAGCCAACAAGACGTCGAAACCGGCGTCGGTCGCGAGCGGTTTCCGGTGTTGCAGCTCCCAGACCTGGCGATCGAATCCAAGGCAACTCAACCGCTGGCTGCACTGTCGAAGTTTCTTGAAGAGTTTCCCGGTCGCGTGCTGTTTACTGCCGAGTCCGCTGGCCGTCGTGAAGTCCTGCTAGAGCTGCTGGAACGTTTAAAGCTGCGCCCGAAAACCGTCGACGGCTGGACGGATTTCGTCCAGGGCAAAGAACGCCTGTCGATCACCATAGGGCCGTTGGACGAAGGTTTGGTGTTGGAACAACCAGCCCTCGCGCTGATTGCAGAAAGCCCACTGTTCGGCCAACGGGTGATGCAGCGTCGACGTCGAGAAAAACGCACCGATGGCGGTAACAACGATGCGGTGATTAAAAACCTCACCGAGTTGCGTGAAGGCGCGCCGGTGGTGCATATCGACCACGGCGTAGGCCGCTACCTGGGCCTGGCAACGTTGGAAGTCGAAAATCAGGTGGCTGAATTCCTGATGTTGGCTTATGCCGAGGAAGCCAAGCTGTACGTGCCGGTGGCCAACCTGCACTTGATCGCGCGCTACACCGGCAGCGATGACGCCTTGGCGCCGCTGCATCGGCTGGGTTCTGAAACCTGGCAGAAAGCCAAGCGCAAAGCCGCTGAACAAGTGCGTGATGTCGCGGCTGAGTTACTCGACATCTATGCCCGCCGCGCTGCCCGCGAAGGCTATGCCTTCGCTGATCCGAAAGCCGACTACGAGACCTTCAGCGCCGGCTTCCCGTTCGAAGAGACGCCGGACCAACAGACCACCATAGAAGCTGTGCGCGCCGACATGCTCGCGCCCAAGCCGATGGACCGCCTGGTGTGCGGCGACGTGGGCTTCGGCAAGACCGAAGTGGCCATGCGCGCCGCCTTCATTGCCGTGCACGGCGGCCGTCAGGTGGCAATTCTAGTGCCGACCACCCTGCTCGCTCAGCAGCACTACAACAGCTTCCGCGACCGCTTTGCCGACTGGCCGGTGAGCGTAGAGGTGATGAGCCGATTCAAGTCCGCCAAAGAAATCAACGCCGCCGTCGCCGACTTGGCCGAAGGCAAGATCGACATCGTGATTGGCACGCACAAGCTGCTGCAAGACGACGTCAAGATCAAAAACCTCGGGCTGGTGATCATCGACGAAGAACACCGTTTCGGGGTGCGACAGAAAGAACAGCTCAAAGCGCTGCGCAGCGAGGTCGATATCCTGACCCTGACCGCTACGCCAATTCCGCGCACGCTGAACATGGCCGTGTCGGGCATGCGCGACTTGTCGATTATTGCCACGCCGCCAGCACGTCGTTTATCCGTGCGCACGTTCGTCATGGAGAACAACAAAAGTACGGTCAAGGAAGCCCTGCTGCGTGAACTGCTGCGCGGCGGCCAGGTTTATTACCTGCACAACGACGTCAAGACCATCGAGAAATGCGCCGCCGACTTGGCTGAACTGGTACCGGAAGCGCGCATCGGCATTGGTCATGGGCAGATGCGTGAACGTGATCTCGAACAAGTGATGAGCGACTTCTACCACAAGCGCTTTAACGTACTGATCGCCTCGACCATCATCGAGACCGGTATCGACGTACCAAGCGCCAACACCATCATCATCGAACGGGCCGACAAGTTCGGTCTGGCCCAGTTGCACCAGTTGCGTGGCCGGGTTGGCCGTAGTCACCACCAAGCGTATGCCTATTTGTTGACCCCGCCTCGGGCGCAAATCACCCCGGATGCCGAGAAGCGTCTGGAAGCGATTGCCAATACCCAAGACCTCGGTGCAGGCTTCGTACTTGCCACCAACGACTTGGAAATCCGCGGCGCCGGCGAGTTACTCGGCGATGGCCAGAGCGGGCAGATTCAGGCTGTGGGCTTCACCCTGTACATGGAAATGCTCGAACGGGCGGTCAAGGCTATTCGCAAGGGCGAACAACCGAACCTCGACCAACCGTTGGGCGGCGGTCCGGAAATCAACTTGCGCTTGCCGGCCTTGATTCCCGAAGCCTATCTGCCGGACGTACATACCCGCTTGATTTTGTACAAGCGCATTGCCAATGCCGCAGACGAAGAAGGCCTCAAGGACTTGCAGGTCGAGATGATCGACCGCTTCGGCCTACTGCCTGAGCCGACCAAAAACCTGGTGCGCTTGACGCTGCTTAAACTGCAGGCCGAGCAATTAGGCATCAAAAAAGTCGATGCGGGGCCGCAAGGTGGGCGCATCGAGTTCAGCGCCAGTACCCAAGTCGACCCGCTGGTGTTAATCAAACTGATTCAGGGTCAGCCAAACCGGTACAAGTTCGAAGGGGCCACGCTGTTCAAATTCATGGTACCCATGGAACGTCCAGAAGAACGCTTCAATACGCTGGAGGCTTTATTTGAGCGCCTTGCGCCAAAAAAAGCGTGAATGAGTAAAAGCCCTCCACTTGCACCGCGCGCCCGGCCATACTGGTCGACGTTTATCACAACGCACTCAAGGAGCGCATTGCGCTCCTTGCCTTTTGAGCACCGCTGCGGCGTAGGGCTGTAATGAACTGTGTCGTCAATTCTTGAAAGAGTTTTAGCCTCTTCGTGGGCAGATGGTTTCAAAACTCAAAGCCTTGAGCGAGGGCGCGACTATGCCCGGCAACAACGCATCAAGTTGCACCACCTCAGCGCGGACCTGGTCCAAACGCTGTGCCGAGGCTCAAGCCTGGAAATCTACACGCAGACACTCAAGCTCAAAGACCCGGAGAAGTACAGCCAGTTCGTGGTCGCCAAATGTACTTGCCCGGTGCGCAACAACTGTAAGCATTGCGCTGCAGCACTGTTCTTCCTCCAGGCCCCGGAAAATCAGCCATCCATTATCGCGGCGCTGGATGTAGCAGAACCCACCCCTGCGCCCTCTCGTCCTATTGAGCAAAAACCGACTCTGCCGGAACGCGTGATCGATTACCTGCCGCTGCCACGCCTGACACTCGCCAGTGTCGAATACAGTGCCTACGAACCGCGTAATGGCCGTATGCAACGGCACCTCCAGCACCGCGCCGCCTTGGGCTTTGGGTATGGTCCGTACTTCGCAACGGGCAAACCCGTCGATATCGTTTTCCACGATCAAACCGAGACCCTGCGCATCCACCGCGATGCCGAAGAAGAAAAACGTTGCTACGAGGAGATGCACGACCTCGGCTTCAAACTGGCGACCCGGCAGAGCAAGGCAATGCCCGACAGCGCCGGGGACATGTTCGAGCTGCCGAGCGACAAAGCCTGGCTGAATTTCATGACTCACAAATTGCCAGTGCTGCGCGAACAGGGTTGGGAGATCGATATCTATGACGACTTCACCTTCAACGTCACGCCGGTCGAGGACTGGTACGCGGTCATCGAAGAGCAACCCGAGCATGACTGGTTCGATCTAGAGCTGGGGATTATCGTTAATGGCGAGCGCCTGAGCCTGTTGCCAATTCTGATCAATCTGCTGCGCAGCCATCCAGAATTGATGAGCGCCAGCGGAATTGCCAAACGCCGCGACGATGAACAGCTTTTAGTACAGCTCAACCACTTCACCCAAAGAGGCGGCGAACCGATTCAGGTAGCGCTGCCTTATGGGCGACTGAAACCGGTATTGGCAACCTTAGGCGACTTCTATTGGCGCGACGACGGCAATAACGCGCTGCGCCTGAATACCGCCGACGCTACCCGCCTGGCTGCGCTGGACGACCTGCCGCTGATTTGGGAAGGCGGTGAACGTCTGCGCCATTTCGCCGAACGTCTGGCCGATATCAAGAACTTCTCAGTCAGCGTACCCGAGCGTTTGAACGCGACACTGCGTCCTTATCAGCTTGAAGGGTTGAGCTGGATGCAATCGCTGCGCGAACTCGAAGTCGGCGGCATTCTCGCCGACGACATGGGCTTGGGTAAAACCTTGCAAACCTTGGCCCACTTGCTCGTTGAGAAACAAGCTGGACGCATGGACCGCCCTTCTTTAGCGGTGATGCCTACCAGCCTAATCCCAAACTGGATGGATGAGGCCGAACGCTTCACGCCGGATTTGAAAGTATTAGCGCTGTATGGCGCGGGTAGGAAGCGCGACTTCGCAAACCTGCAAGATTACGACCTGATCCTGACCACTTACGCGTTACTGCCGCGCGATGTCGAACTGTTGGCCCTGCAGCCGCTGCACGTGCTGATTCTCGACGAGGCGCAGTACATCAAGAACCCTACCAGCAAGGCTGCTCACGCTGCGCGCAGCTTGAATGCCCGACAACGCCTGTGCCTGAGCGGCACACCGCTGGAAAATCACTTGGGCGAGCTGTGGTCGTTGTTCCACTTCCTGATGCCGGGCTGGTTGGGCGACAGCAAGCACTTCAACAGCAACTACCGTAAAGCTATCGAAAAGGAAGGCAGCGAGGAGCGCTTGCAGCACCTGAATGCACGGATCAAGCCGTTCTTGCTACGTCGCACTAAAGAACAAGTCGCCACTGAATTGCCGCCTAAAACTGAAATTGTGCATTGGGTCGAGCTCAATGACACCCAGCGCGATGTGTACGAAACCGTGCGCTTGGCGATGGACAAAAAGGTGCGAGACGAAATCACCCGCAAGGGCGTTGCGCGCAGTCAGATAATCATTCTTGAAGCGCTGCTCAAGCTGCGTCAGGTGTGCTGCGACCTGCGCCTGGTCAACAGCGCGCCCGCCACTGGCAAGCACGGCAGCTCGGCCAAATTGCACAGCCTGATGGAGATGTTTGAGGAGTTGCTGTCCGAAGGTCGAAAAATCCTGCTGTTCTCGCAGTTCACCTCGATGCTGGCGCTGATCGAGGCGGAACTGAAGCAACGCGGCATAGAGTATGCACTGCTCACCGGTCAAACCCGCGACCGTCGCACGCCCGTGCAGGATTTCCAGAGCGGTAAAGTACCGGTTTTTTTGATCAGCCTTAAAGCGGGCGGCACAGGCCTGAACCTGACCGCCGCCGACACCGTGATTCATTACGACCCGTGGTGGAACCCGGCAGCGGAAAACCAGGCCACAGACCGCGCGTATCGCATAGGTCAGGACAAGCCGGTGTTCGTCTACAAGATGATTGCGCGAGGCACCGTCGAAGAGAAAATCCAGCGCTTGCAGCAGGAAAAGTCAGCGCTGGCATCGGGTGTGCTGGATGGCCGCACCGCCGGCGACTGGAAGCTGGAGAGCGAGGACATCAACGCCCTGTTCGCGCCGCTACCCTTACCCTCGCCGTCGTCGAAGAAGGCGAAACCGCGTTGAATTCCTCCCGAATAAATTCGGTCCTACAAGTATCTGCAAACCTGTGGGAGCGAATTCATTCGCGAAGATTTGTCAGGCAATAAAGTTTTAATCTGCCGCCAGCACCCGAGCCAACGTTGCTTTGACCTTGCCCATCCCATCATGCAACGCCTGTTCGATTTCAGCCATGGTAATCACGGCCGAGGATTTCCCGGCGGCCGGATTAACCACCAACGCCAAACACGCGTACGCCAGATCGATCTCGCGAGCCAATGCAGCTTCAGGCATGCCGGTCATCCCGACGATGTCGCAACCGTCACGCTCCAGACGAATAATTTCCGCCACGGTTTCCAGGCGAGGCCCTTGAGTGCAAGCGTAAACACCTTGATCGCTGTAGTCACAGCCTTCTGCCGCCAGCGCAGCAATCAATCGAGCACGCAGCTCTTCGCTGTAGGGATAGCTGAAGTCAATGTGGGTCACCTGCTCCAGATCGTCAGCAAAATAGGTGTGTTCGCGACCGCTGGTGTAGTCGATCAATTGATGCGGCACACAGAAATGCCCGGTGCCCATCGCCGGATGAATCCCGCCCACCGCGTTAACCGCGAGAATAGCCTCGGCCCCGGCTTGTTTCAGCGCCCAGAGGTTGGCGCGGTAGTTGACTTGATGAGGCGGAAAACGGTGGGGATGGCCGTGGCGCGCGAGAAAAAGCACTTCACGCCCGGCGTAATCGCCGACTTGAATCTCACCGGAAGGCAAACCGTAAGGCGTATTCATGGGCAGGGACTGGCGGATGTTCAGCCCTTCCAATTGCGTCAGGCCGGTACCGCCGATAATTGCGTAAACAGTCATGGCAAAATCCTTTAGTCGATCAGTCAATCAGTTGTGCAGCACGCAACGCTTCAAGCGCTGCCAGCCAGCGTGGGTGCTGACGGTATTCAGTGGTGGCGTAAGCTTGTCCACGCATCCGCGCAATACGCGGCGAAGGTTTGACCTTGAGCCGCTGGGCAGTAACAAGGGCCAGCTCAGCCGCAGCCCGGTCGTTACACACCAGGCCCATGTCGCAGCCAGCCGACAAGGCCGCCTCGATCCGGCTCGCCGCGTCTCCCACCACATGAGCGCCGGCCATTGACAGGTCATCGCTGAAAATCACCCCGTCAAATTGCAACTCGCCACGCAGGATGTCTTGCAACCAGCGTCGGGAAAATCCGGCAGGCTGCGAGTCGACTTGCGGATAGATCACGTGGGCGGGCATCACTGCGGCCAATTGCTTGCTCAATCGAGCGAACGGCACGAGATCGTTAGCGCGGATGTCATCCAGGCTGCGCTCGTCGGTCGGGATCGCGACATGCGAGTCAGCCTCAGCCCAACCGTGACCGGGGAAGTGTTTGCCGGTGGCGGCCATGCCCGCAGCGTTCATGCCGCGAATAAAGGCGCCAGCAAGCAACGCCACACGCTCAGGATCGCCGTCGAACGCCCGACTGCCCACCACCGCACTGCGCTGATAATCCAGGTCCAGCACTGGCGCAAAACTCAAGTCCAAGCCCACGGACAGGACTTCTGTTGCCATCAACCAACCGCAATGCTCGGCCAGCGCGTCGGCATTAGGGTTATCTGCAATCGCCCGCATCGCTGGCAAACGGACAAAGCCCTGGCGCAAACGCTGCACGCGACCGCCCTCTTGATCCACCGCCAACAACAGGTCGGGGCGAACAGCTCGAATCGCCGCACTCAGTTCACGAACTTGCCGGGGATGCTCGATGTTACGGGCGAAAATGATCAAACCACCGACTTCAGGTTGACGCAGAAACTGGCGATCTTCAGCCGTCAACCACTTACCGGCGACATCTACCATCAACGAGCCTTGCAGGCCTGAACTCATAGTGAAATTCCTTAACTCAACGCCGCCATGCCCTGAACAGGCATGGCATCAAGCACAGTGGAGACAGCCAAATGCACAACCCATTGGAGACCCGCAGGGCGGCGTACCAATGGGCTGGCGAGGGAGGCATGTATAAATCGAGGGCTACGCATGGGCGGCTAGCTTAGCGGATGAACGCTGCCGCGCCCACCCGTCATCGGCTAAACCTTGGCGGCAGTTGGGCTTTTGCTGCGAGGCTTGAGTTGCGCCGAAACCATCGCCGCATCGGTGACGCCTGTCTCGGCGCGCATACCGGCAGCAAGGAAGGGCACCATCAAGCGCATCACCTGCTCGATAGAGGTATTCACGCCGAAATCAGTCTCGGCAATAGCACGCAACGCCTTGATGCCGGACATACTGAACGCCGCTGCACCCAGCATGAAATGCACGCGCCAGAACAGTTCGATCGGTGGAATACGGGGGGCGGCTTCGTTGACTAACAGCATGTAGCGGCGAAAAACCTTGCCATACATGTCTTCAAGGTAGCGTCGCAAATGGCCCTGACTCTGACTGAACGCAAGGCCTAGCAGGCGCATGAAGATCGACAGGTCATTGTTACTGCGGGGTTGGACGGCCAACGCTTGCTCGACAAGAATTTCCAGCAGCTCTTCCAGCGAGGGTTTTTGTTCTGGCTTGGTCTGACGACGCTCCAGCTCGCGGTCGAGGCTGACGCAAAAAGGGCCCAGAAAGCGTGAGAACACTGCCTGAATCAGCGCCTTTTTTGAACCGAAGTGATAATTCACCGCCGCCAAATTGACCGATGCCTTGCTGGTAATCAACCGCAGCGAAGTTTCGGCAAAGCCTTTCTCCGCAAACAACTGTTCAGCAGCATCAAGGATGCGTTCCACTGTTTCCGACTGAGCCATGATCTTCGCCTGACAAACACTTGTTTGAAACATACGTTTCAGACCGACCCTTTGTCAACCCTGCCCGTCCATTTTCTGGCCGACCAGTCATGCCTGCATTTAACCATAGATAGAGTGCTTAACAGTCATATAAGCAGAGGCTCGGAACCCCGCGCAAGTCAGTGATCGCAGTGAGCCTTTGACCGGCCGCCAGAGACCGTCCAGCGGTCGGAATAAAAAGGACGATTGCCAAGACGCAATCACTGTATATAATCCCAGTCACTGTATAAAAAGCCAGAGCGATCGACATGCTGAAACTGACGCCACGCCAAGCTGAAATTCTGGGTTTCATCAAACGCTGCCTCGAAGACAACGGCTACCCGCCGACCCGTGCTGAAATTGCCCAGGAACTCGGCTTTAAATCGCCCAATGCGGCGGAAGAACACCTGAAGGCCCTTGCACGCAAAGGCGCCATCGAGATGACTCCCGGCGCTTCGAGGGGCATCCGGATTCCGGGATTTGAAGCCAAGTCCGAAGAAAGCAGCCTGCCGATCATTGGTCGCGTCGCAGCTGGCGCTCCGATCCTTGCGCAGCAACATATAGAAGAGTCCTGCAACATCAACCCG
>NZ_JAMFRV010000313.1 GCF_026224925.1 Pseudomonas sp.
CTTGCGGGTGCTCTTGGGGCGTTGAGGTCGCCATGCGGAACCAGCAGACAGCCCAGATCAGGCCCATCACGGCAATCGCGATAAAGGCCACGCGCCAGCCCAGCCAAAGTGCGAGGAAACCGACAATCGGCCCAGCCAAAGCTCCGCCCAGAGGGCCGCCTGCCTGGTTGATACCGATAGCGCGGGCCCGCTCTTTGATCGGGAACCAGTTGTTCACGGTTTTGTTGGCCGTGGTGGATACCGGGCCTTCACCCACACCGAACAGCGTGCGAACGATCAGCAGCGACCAGAAGTTGAACGCCAGGGCGGTCAAGCCGCAGAGGATCGACCAGCCGCTCATGGCGTAGGTGAGTACGCGTTTTGGACCGTATTGGTCGGCTAGATAACCGCCGACGAAGCAGAACAGTGCATAACCTATGAAGAAACCGCTGAAGATCATGCCCTTTTCAGAAGGCGTGAGGTGGTATTCCTGGGTGATGAAGGGCATGGCGATGGACAGGGCAGCGCGGTCCACGTAGTTGATGACCATGGCAATGAACAGCATCGTCAGGATCGTCCAGCGGTAGTTCTTTTTTTTGTGCATGTTGAATCTCCGGCCGGCATTTACAGCATGCCGATTATTGTTTTTTTTATGTTTGCTAGATCAGCTTTGCAGGCGCCCTTTGTTCAGCGCTCCTGGTTGAATCAGCTTTCCTTAGGTGTAGCGTGATCCGGTCCTGGTGAGCGCAAGTGGCTCAGTTACAGTAATCAATGGCCGTCCATTAGAAATACTTCTTGTTCTTCTGGCTGAGTCATATCGCTCAAGTGCAGCGCGTGTATCTGGATAGCTGTTACCGTGATTTGGGATTTTTTTCGCTGTTTGTTCTCAAGTTGGATTGGATGCTAAAACTTAATTAACTTGGGGGAAACGCTGTTTGTTCTGCGCAGACCTGTTTGTTCCAACGAGTGGGAATTAGTGAGAGCTATTTCCTCTGATGGTATTGGATACCTCGAAAAAGCCATGGACATGCTGGCTCTTCAAGACAGCTGCCGTCCTCCAGACGGAAACGCTGTTTGTACAGGGGCGAGGCGATTACCAAGTGGCCCTTGAGGCTATCGATGATGTCACAGCCGATGACGTTGACGCCTGATTTCGGGTCGCGGTTGTCGATGGCATAGAGGCTTTTTCCTTGGGTGCCCGGAAGATGAAACAACGCCACTTGCGCCCCATCGAGATGACCCGACCGTCAGCCAACGCAACGACTGGTCAAAACGAAGCTGGATGTAATGGGCCGGGCCATCCTGTTGCGTCATGGCACTCTTCTGATCTTGGGCCACGCCAGCGTTGCGGTGGGCGTTCTGCGGCTGTTCCTGTAGTTCCCAGAGATGATCGTTCGTCCAGGAACCTCCGCTGAAGCGTATTGGTCAATCCAAAGAAGTCGCCGACGCGGTAGTTTGGCTGTTTTCTAATGAGGCCAGGTGTGTGACCGGGCAACAAAGCCTTAGGATGGATTGCGGCTTTAGGCCGCTTGCTGCCGAGATGTTGAATGCAGCCGACTGCGCCTCCTGCAATACCCGCAGCAGGTTGCCGCTCCAGATATTGGCGATGTCTTTTTCGCTATAGCCGAAATCCAGCAGCCGCTGGGTGATTTTCGGCAGTTGGCTGACATCCTCCAGCCCGGTCACGCCACCGCCGCCGTCCCAGTCCGCGCCGATGCCGACGTGGTCCGGGCCTACCACTTGAAGTATGTGCAGCAGGTGTTGCATGAACACCTCAATGTCGGCAACTGGCTGCACAAAACGCTGGTTGATGGCAAGGCGTTCCTGGTAGAGCGCCTGAGTTTGCTCGGGACTTAGGGCCGCTAGGTTGTGGAAGCGCGCACCCAACTGGGCCATGGCTTTATTGCGTTCAGGGTTGGGTTTGAGCGGGATCAGGTAGTCGCTGTAGGCATTGACCTGGACCACGCCGCCTTTGGCTGCAAGTTGGCGCAAGCGTGCGTCGTCGAGATTGCGTGGGTGCGGGTTGACCGCACGACTGCTGGAGTGGGAGGCGATGATCGGCGCACTGGACAGGGCCAGCATCTGGTCGAACACCGCGTCGCTGGCGTGGGACACGTCCAGCAGAATCCCCAGGCGGTTGGCCTGTTGCACCAGCTCCCGCCCCTTGGGGCTCAGTCCTTTCCATTCCGGCAGAGCGGTGGCGGAGTCGGCCAGGTCGTTGTTCATGAAATGCACTAGGCCGAGCATCCGCAAACCCTGGCGGTAGTAGGTGTTCAATAGGTCGGGGTCGGAGCTCAGCGGGTCGGCGTTCTCCATGCTGATAAACACCACGCGCTTACCCTGGGCGGCGATGCGCCGGGCGTCGTCGGCAGTCAGTGCCAGGGCGAAACTGTCGGGGTTGCGGTCGATCATGTCGCGGATGCGGGTGAGGGTGGCCAGCCCGTAGGCGCTGGCGTAGGCCCGGCCTTCCTCGGTGCGCGGGCCCTGGGGGGTATAGACCGCGAAGAAGCCGCCATCCAGGCCGCCTTCGAGCATGCGCGGCAAGTCGACCTGGCTGCCGTCCTGGCGATAGTCGTGGCGCTCGCGGATGTTCCAGCCGGGGCGGGTCAGTGTCAGGGGTGTGTCCAGATGGCTGTCGAGCACCAGCAGTCGTTGGTGCAGGGCCAGCGTTGCGGGGCTGACGACGGTGGTGTCGGCTTGCGCCAGCAGGGGCAGCACGGCCAGGGTCAATATCAGCATGGGCTTGGTCATGTTCAGAACTCCATGCTCAGCGTGCTTTGGAAGGTGCGCGGCGAGCCTGGTCGGAACAAGGCAGGGCCACTGGTGCTGGTGAGGATGTAGCCCAGGTAATCCTTGTCGAACAGGTTGTCGATATTGAAGCGCAACTTGACGCTCTTCAGTGGCCCGTAGTGCAGGCGCTCTCCACCCAGGTCCAGGTAGGCGTTGTACAGGGTGTAGCCGGGCACCGATTCGCTGTTGGTGAAGTTGCTGTAGCGTTCACCGATGTAGCGCGCCGAGACATTCAGCAGTGCCCAGGGCGCTAGCTCGTAGGTGACCCCAGTCTGGGCCAGCCAGCGGGGGCTATCGGGTACGTCGTTGTCACGAATCGACAGGCCGGCAGCATCGTTCTGGAAGGTGGATTTGTTGTAGGTCAGGTTGCCGTTGAGCACGACTTTGTCGGCCAGTATCGGCGGCTTCCATTGCCCACTCAGTTCGGTGCCGTAGGCTTGCACCTTGCCGACGTTCTGGTAGTAGGTCTCGACCTGACTGCTGCCGGCCACCGGCGCGGCAAAGGCTTGGAGGCGGTTGTCGAAATCGGTGCGGTACAGGGCCCAGGCGGCGTTGAAGCTCGGGCGATTGATGCGGTAGCCCATCTCGTAATTTTTCGCTCGTTCTGCTTCGGGGGCCGGTGCCTGTGGGCTGGCAGCGCGGAAGATGTCATCGGCGCCACGGGGCAGGGCCATGTTTTCCGAATAGGAGGCGAACACTTGGGTGTCGCCGGTCAGGTTGTAGACCAGGCCGGCCTGGGGCAGGAAGGCGTCATTCCATTGGGTGCTGATGCGCGGCTGGCGATGATTGATGTAGTCGCCGGCGTTGCGATAGCCCTCGATGCGGTAATTCAGGTTCAGGCTCTTGAAACCGTATTGCAGGCGTAGGCGATCATCGAATAGGGTCCAGGTGTCCTTGAGGTGATACTGCAGCGAGTTGCGGGTGGAACTGAAGTCGCCTTGCAGGTGCACCGGCTCGTTGAACAATGGTCCGCCGTCCGGGCTGCCATCGGTCAGGTTGTAGCGGGCCTGCTGGCGGTTGAACACATCGGTCTCGGCCCACAGGCCGGTGTCGATCTGGTGCTGGCCCACCTCCCATTGCAGCCCGGTGCGGCCGCCGAAGCGATGGCCGCTCAGGGATGACAGCCCATACTGGACACCCCGTGGTGCGAACAATCCGTCCACGTTGCTTTCGGCATTGTGCAGGGCCAGGGAGGTGCCATAGGCCTCCGGTGATACGCCAAAGCCCTTCTTGGCCTCGTAGTACAGGGTGGTGTAGTTGAGAAGGTCAGGGCGGATTTCGAACTGGCCGCCCAGGCTGTACAGGGTGTCGCGCCGCTGGTTCACCGCCTGCTTGTAGAACTGGTTGTAATTGTTGTTGCTGTAGCGCACGCCGGGCACGGTTTCTGGCAAGTCTGGCAGGCTGCCGAGGTAGGCGAAGTAGCGCCCCGAACGGCCAAATGGATCGTTGGCGGTGCCGTCGTACTGGGCGACGCTGACATAGGGTGAGTCGTAGTCGTAGAACGAGTTGTGCACCGCACGCAGCCACACTTCGTTGCGCTCGCCGAAGCGGTAGCGAACCTTGGCCTCCAAGTGCTCGCGGTCGATGGTGCCAGGCCCGCGCCACAGGTCACCGTCAATTTTCGAGCGGCTGAAATACGCGGACAGGCCTTGGTACTCGCCACTTTGCAGTTTGACGAAACTGCGTCGCAGGCTGTCGCTACCCAAGGTGTAGGACAGGCTGGCACCCGGTTCGACGGTCGGGTTGCTGGTCTGGTAATCCACGTAAGGCCCCAGCGACGCATAGCCCGATTGCGACACATCGCCGGCGCCGGTGGAGGCTGTCACTCGCTCGGTGTTTTCGTTGTCGACGTAGCGATAGATCGGGCTGCCGCCAAACTGATCGGTACGGCCCAGAGGCACGCCGTCGATGGAAAAACCGATCTGCTGCAGGTTGAAGGCACGTACGAACACTGAGTTGCCAAACTCATACAGGCCTAGGGCGTCGTTGACCTGGACGTTGAAGCCGGGCAGCGCTTCGAGCATCTTCAGACCCGAGGTGCCGGCGGGAGCCGACAGCAGGGCCTGGTGAGAAATGGTCAGGGTATTACTGATCTTGTCTTCACCGATGGCGGCGCTGGCCTCGGTGACTCGTGCACCGACCACCTCAACCTTGTTCAGCTGCGGTTCGGTAGAGCGGGCGGTGTCTGCCGCCCAGCCCGCATCGGCAAACAGCAGGCCGGCGAGCAAGGTTTTCCTGTACTGGGCAATCATTGTCGATCCTTGGCAAAGGTGCTGCGTTAAAGCCCGGCATGGGCCTGCGTGAGAAACTCGGGCTGGGCCCAGTCATGTACGCTGAAGTCGTTTTGCAGGTAGCCGCGTTGCAACAAAAAGTCTTTTTTCAGTTCCAGGGCGACCAGATTTTGCGGGGCCAGTTGCGGCACGAAATCCAGTTCGGCGATGGCCCGCCGGATAAATCTGGCATCGGGCAGGAAGGTGACCCGGGTGAATAATTCGGCAGCGGCGTCGCGGTGCTGGTTGATCCAGCGGCCGGCGCGGATCGCTGCACGCAGGAAAGCCACGACTACCTGCGGATGCTCGTCGGCGAACGCTCGGTTGACGGTGGTGGCGTAGGGGCCGTTGTGGTTTTTCAGGGTCCAGTCCGGGTAACGCTCAAGGTCCTCGATCACCGTGAATTGGCCGCTGGCGACCAGGGCTGGCACGTGTCCGGCCGCTACGTGCAGTGCATCGACCCGGCCCTCGGCCAGCGCCTTGATTTCATGGCCGGGGTTGCCGTGCAGGTCTCGCAGTTGCGACCAGAACGCCGAAGGGCGCACGGCCGGTTGCAGGGCGTGGGGATCGCCTTCGTCTTCAATCTCGATCAGGCGCACTTGCGAGGGTTCCAGGCCTGCCAGTTGCAAGGCGTTGAACAGGCCTTGTTCGGCGAGCGCCTTGAGCACATCGACCCGCGCCTTGCTGCGGCTCACCGGGACGCCGATGCGCTTGCTGAACAAGTCGGCCACCTGGCGAATGCGCCCGTCGGCACGCACCAGAATCTGCCCGGCGCGCTGGGTGGCGGTGGTCGCCACCAGCAGCGTATCCGCCTGGTCGGCGCGGGCCCATAGCGCCGGGACGGCGCCGCCATCGCGGATCAGCCGTGCCTGGCCGTGGGTGAAGTGCGGCAGCCAACCTTGGTTGTCGGGCAGCGAGCGCAGGTAGATGGCCTCGGCACCGACACGCTGATATTCCTCGTCCAGCCAGCCAAACTCCACGGCCAGGTTGGAGGCGACCAGCAACGGGCAAATGCTGTAGTGAGTGGGCAGTAATTGACTCATGACAAACTCCTCAGGTCTTACAGGGGGAAGGCAGGTGTTCAAGGCCTTGTTGCAGGTCGGCAAGCAAATCCTCGACCGCTTCAAGGCCCACGTGCAGGCGAAACAACAGGCCCGGCGCGACCGCCGCCGAGGGGTGGTCGCGCGGGGGTATCTGCTGGCGAATCAGGCTTTCGAAACCTCCCCAACTGGCTCCCATGGCAAACAGCCGCAGGCTTTCCAGAAAGGTCTTGGCCAGGTGCTGGGGGATAGGCTTGAGCACGAAGCCGAACAACCCGGTCGATCCCAGGAAGTCGCGCTTGAACACGTCATGGCCCGGGCACTCCGGCAGTGCCGGGTGCAGCACCTGCGCCACCTCCGGGCGCTGTTGCAGCCAGCGCGCGACGGCGAGGGCCGAGCGCTCGTGCTGACGCAGGCGCACACTCAGGGTGCGCAAGCCGCGCAGGCCCAGGTAGGCGTCATCGGCGCTGGCGATGTAGCCCAGGTGACGCACAGCGCCGCGCACTTGGGCGTATAAGGCCTCGGTGGTCACTATCACCCCGAGCATGGCGTCGCTGTGGCCCACCAGGTATTTGGTAGCGGCGTGAATCGAGATGTCCACGCCGTGGCTGAAAGCCTTGAAGAACAGCGGCGTGGCCCAGGTGTTGTCGAGCATCAACAGCGCGCCGTGAGCATGGGCGACGCGGGCCAGGGCGGGGATATCTTGCACTTCAAAGGTGCTGGACCCGGGCGCTTCGGCATACACCAGGCGGGTATTGGGGCGTATCAACGCGCCAATGCCTTCCCCGAGCATCGGCGCGAAGTAGGTTGTGTCGATGCCGTAGCGGGGCAGCACCTGATCGAACACCTGGCGGGCGTGCCAGTAGCAGTTGTCGGTGACCAGAATATGGTCGCCTGCCTGGGCCACTGCCAGCACCGCCCCGACAATCGCGGCCAGCCCGCTGGGCATGATCAGCCCGCGAAAGCCGCCTTCCAGTTGGGCTACGGCATCCTCGAAAGCGGCGGTGGTGGGGTTGCCGTTGCGCCCGTAGATATGGCCGCGATAATTCGGGTCGGCGCCTTGGTGCTGGTAGTCCTCCAGGGTGCTGGTGTCGGGCCAGATAAACGTCGAACTGCGATAGACCGGGATGTTGACGGCGCCGGCATGGCTGGCGGGGTCACGCCCCAGGTGAGTCAGGCGGGTATCGTCCCGCCAAGTGGAATCGGGCATCGTGTGGGTACTCGCGGAAGAAAAACGCGGCTGGGTCATGAGCGTTCCAGCCTCCTGGCCCAGCGTGAAAGGGGGTAGATGTAAAGAAAGAAGGCGATGAACACCAAACCGTAGGCCGGCAGCAGCAAGTCGCTGCGCAGCTGTGCGGACAGGTGCGTTTGCACGGTGGTCATCAGCTCTTCAACCCCCAGCAGATTGGCCAGGGAGGTGGACATCGTCACCGCGCAATACAGGTTCATCCAGGGTGCGATCAGGCTCGGCAGGGTTTGCGGGATGATCACGTGGCGCAGGGCCTGGCGGTGGGTCAAGCCCAAGGCCCGCGCCGCTTCCCATTGCCCGCCCGGCACCGTGCGCACGGCGCCACGAACAATTTCCGAGACGTAGCCGATAGCGGGCAGGGCCAGGCCCAGGGCGACCTTGAGCCAGTCTGGCAGTTGCCACCAGCGCCCGGCCCAGTGCACCTCATAGGGCAGCAGGTATGCCACGTAGAACATCACCACCAGCCATGGCAGGTTGCGCAGCCCGCGGCTCACGTGTCCCGCTGCGCGTCTGAGACTCGGCCGGGCACTGACTTGCAGGCTACCCAGCAGCACTCCTAACAGCGTCGCCACGACCATGGCGGTGAGGCCCATCAGAATATTCAGGCCAAAGCCTTGCAGCAGCGCGGGCGCCCATTGCCAGAGCAGGCTGGCGATTGCGGGTTCAGGCGGCATCGGGTAACTCCTGGCCGGGCAGCCGCAGGTGCCTTTCCAGGCGGCGCAGCAGCCAGCTGCTCAGGCCGATCAGCAATAGCCAGACCAGCAACAGCACCTGCATCATTTCGGCGACATTGAAGTTGTCCGACCAGATCCGGTTGCTGGCATAGAGCAGTTCCGGCACGGCGATGGCGTAGGCAATCGAGGTCGACTTGATGGTTTGCACCACGGTGTTACCCATGGCGGGCAGGCTGTTGCGCAGCGCCAGTGGCAGTACGATATGGCGCAGCACGGTGCGCTCCTGCATGCCCAGGGCGGCGGCAGCGTCGAGGGTGGCGCGCGGCACTGCATCGATCCCGGCCCGCAACGCCTCGGCCTGGAACGCGCCACTGTGCAGGGCGATCACGATGATTGCCCATTGCGTGCCATTGAGCAGCCGTACGCTGGCGCCGCTGCCGTCGTCGATCAGCGGCAGCAGTGCACCGACACCGAAGTAGAAAAAAAACAGCTGCACCAGCAGCGGCGTGTTGCGAAACAGTGCGACGTAGGCGGCACTCGCGCCCCGCAGCAACCGCTGACGCGAGCCCAGGCTGGCCGCGCCCAGTACGCCGATCAGTAACGACAGCACAATACTGGCCACCGACAGCAGTAGGGTCAGGCCCAGACCGAGCAGGAAGCGCTGGCGGTCCATCGGGTCCCAGACGATGCTCAGCAGCAGGTCATGCTGTTCCAGCCACAGGCGCAGGTTGGCCTCACTCATGCTGGGCCAACCCTTGCAACGCTCGCACATGCTGGGCAGCCACCCAGGCGTTGGGCGTCAGCCCGTAGCGTTGTTCGAGGTCGATGATCAAGCCGCTGGCGTGCCAGCGCTCGACGATGGCGGACACCGCCGCCAGCAACTCGGGCTGTCCCTTGCGCAGGGCAATACCCCAAGGCGCCGGATCCTGGCCGGGCAGCTTGGCCTCGTAGTCGGCCCACTCGGGTTGGCGGGCGAGGGCGCTGTACAGTGCATCGTCGCCCATGGCCCCGAGGCAGCGGCTGTCGGCGACGGCCTTGCGCACTTCGGCTGTGCCGTTGAATGAGGCGAACTGTACGCCATAGCGGCTTTCGAACGGTCGCACCCAAACGCTGGTGGCGGGAGCGCACAGGGTCTTGCCGCGTAGGCTTTCCCAATCCGGGATTGCGGTGCTTTTCGGGGCGAAGACGGTGGCTGCCGAGCTGTAGAAACCGGGGCCGGCGAAGTCCACTTCACGGCGCCTGGCGGGGGTGTCAAGCAGCGAGGTGACCAGTACCTCGCAGCGGCCCTGGTCGAGGAACAGCAGGCGGTTTAGTGGGTTGACCTGGACCAGCGAGAGCTTCAGCGGTTGGCCGATGCGGGTGGCCAATTGCTCTTGCAGGTCGACGATCAGGTCCATGATCAGGCCGCCGGGGTTGCCTTGGGCGTCGAGGGTTTTGAAGGGGGGGAATTCGTCGCTGGTGCAGACGTTCAGGGTGCCGCGCGATTGGGCGCGCTCCAGCAGCGGCTCGGCGTGCACCTGCATAGCGGCGCCTGTCAGCAGCAACAGGCTCAAAAAGATAGGCGGTAGACTCATGCCGGGCTCCAACCCAGACGCGATCGCTTGGCAGCCCCACTGGGAAACGGCTGAGGCGTGCCAATCTGCGCCGCGAGAAACGTCAGATACGCTGCCTCTTCCAGATTCACCAACAACCGCGTGGCCGCCAACACCCCCCGCTCCGACCAGGCAAAAGGCCCGTGGTTCGCCAGCAACGCCGCCGGCGCCTGAGGATGTTCACGCAATGCCACCACCACTGGCTCCGGCGCATAACGCGGCCCCCAAGCCGTCAACGGAATCTCCTGATCCTCGTCAAGAATGCCCAGCAACTGCGTGGCATGAGGCCGCAACGGCCGCCCGGCGATGGCAAAGGCCGTCAGGTACGGCGAGTGGGTGTGAATCACCGCGTTCACCTGGGATCGCTCCCGGTAAATGGCTACATGCAGCGCCGCAACTTCCTTGAGGTTGTCTGTCAGGCTGCCCTGACTACCCCGCAGATCAAAATCGACAATGGCAGAAATGCCACTGTCCGTACCGCTCAATGATGCAATCACCACGCGTTCTTCACCGGGAATACGCAAACTGATATTGCCAGCTTCATTACTCGATAACGCCTGGGACTTGATCAGTAGTTGTTTGGCCTCGGCAAACTCTTGCTCGAAGACTTGAATGAAACGCACAACATCAATGCTCATGGGAATTCCTCGAATAAGTTAGAAGCGGTAATCGGCTTTCACGTAGTAATAAGCGCCCTCGGCGCCGGCAGGGGAGATGCTCTGGTATTCCACGCGACCACCGACAAAACGGTTGGCCACATCGATCTTGTCCGGGTAGCTGTCGAAAATATTGTTGCCGCCCACGGTCAGGGTCAGCGCCCGGGTCAGGTCGTAGGACAGGCTGGCGTTGCTCACCCACTGCGCGGAAAAGGTCTGGTCGCGACTAGGGCCAAGGTTGGAATCCAGGGTGTAGGTGCCGTAGCGGATGTTGTTGAAGCTGGCCTGCCAGGGGCCTTTCTTCCAGTCGGCGCCAAGAATCAGCTTGCTGTTGGGCGACGCGCTTTCCACGTAGCTCAGTGCCTCGCGGTTGATCAGCGTGACCCCAGTGCCGGCCAGCGGGCCGGGGTTGTCCTTGATGTCGGTGACCTGGGTCTTGCTGTAGTTGAATGCGCCGTTGAGGGTAAACTGGCTGGCATCGGCCAGGTCAAAGCGATAGTGGGCGGCCACGTCCAGGCCGCTGGTCTTGGTGTTCAGGGCATTGGTAAAAAAGCTGACCCCTGAGTAGTTGCCGTAGCCCTCGCTGGCCAGGATCTGGCTGACCCCGGTGCCGCTGAGGGTTTCCGATAGGGCGATACGGTCCTTGATGCGGATGTGATAGGCATCGACGCTGACACTGGCCCGGTCCGACGGTTGCCACACCAGGCCCAGGGACAGACTGGTGGATTTCTCTGGCTTGAGGTCCGTGGCGCCCAGGGCCCTAGCCACCGGCGTGTTGACGCTGACGGTGCCGACTTGATAAGCCGTGGGGTCGCCGGCCTTGAATTCGGTCTGGGTCGCGGACGTGCCGATCTGCCCTAGGGTGGGCGCGCGGTAGCCGCTGCTCAGGGTCGAGCGCAGGCCCCACTGCGGCGTGAAGTCATAGCGCGCCGAGAATTTGCCGGTGCTGGTAGTACCGAAGTCGTCGTAATGCTCGCTGCGCCCGGCTACGCCCAGTTGCAGCTTTTGCGTGAGCTGCTGTTCCAGGCCCATGTAGCCGCCGAACACATGGCGTGAATAGCGGCCCTCGTCGCTGTCTTGGGTGCCGGGAAACCCCTGTGCTCCGCCGGCAAGGGCCGGTAGCTCGGTGCCATGAACCCACGAGTCGCGATCACCAGCGATCACCTCATAGGCCTCGTTGCGCCAGGCCAGGCCGCTGGAAAACACCAGGGGGCCGGCACCATAGCCCACCGCGAACTCTTTCACATGGTCCAGGCCCAGGTTTGTCTGTTCGTTGACCAAGGCGCCGGCGTTGAAGCTGTTGGGGCTACCGGGGCCCAGGCTGGCGTTGAGGGAGTCGCGCAGGTGATAGTCGATGCGATTGCGCCCGTAGTTGGCGCTCAGGTCGAAGGTGCCAAGGCTGTCGTCGCGGATCTTCACGCCGCCGGTCACCGCCGCATCCCGGGAGCGCACGTCGAGCAACGGCAGGAAGCCGTTCGGGTACACCGCCACCAGGTTGTTGGGGTCGATGGGGCGGCGAAAGGTGGCCTGGGACTCGCCGGTGCGGTCCTGATACGTGGCGAAGCCGTACAGGTCGACCTTGTCATTGAGCGACAGGCCGCTGTTGAGCGCCAGGTTCCAGTCCTCAAGACCCGGGGAACCGTAGCGCCAGTGACGGTCGGCATCCGCTTCGCGAGCATCACCGGCGGGGTAGAACTGGCGTGCATCGGTGCCGCCGGTGGAGGTACGTTCGCTGCGCAGGCCTTCGGCGCTGAGGGTGAGGAAGCCGTCGCCAGGCAGGGTGAATCCGCTCCAACCGCCGATGGAACGGCTGAAGCCGTCGCCCTTGCTGTACTGGCCGACGGTGCCTTGCACTTCGCCGCCGTGGTCCTGTTCCTTGAGCACGATGTTGATGACGCCGGCAATCGCGTCCGAGCCATACTGGGCCGAGGCGCCATCGCGTAAGACTTCGATATGGTCGACGGCACTTACGGGGATGGTCGACAGGTCCACCGCTTGCGAGCCTCGGCCCAGGGTAGCTTTGGTATTGACGAAGGCCGAGGCGTGCCGACGCTTGCCGTTGACCAAGACCAGCACCTGGTCTGCCGCCAGGCCCCGCAGCGACACCGGCCGTTGCGAGGACACGCCATCGGTGCCGTTGACTTGTGGATAGTTCACCGATGGCACTAGGGATTCCAGGGCTTTGGCCAGGTTATCGGTACCGGCGCGTTGCAGTTGGTCGGCACTGATCACGTCGACCGGAGCGGCGCTTTGCAGGGCGGTGACGTCTTTGCGCCGGGTACCGATTACCTCCACCGATTTCAGGCGGGGAGCTGCCGGCTCACTGATGGCGGCCGACGCGGGGCCTGGCGCAGCGGCCAGTCGATGAATCAGCACCGCGCCGCTGGCCGTTTGGCTGAAGCCGAGCTGTGTGCCATTTAAGGCGATGCCCAGGGCCTGTTCCGGACTCAGGCGGCCATGGATCGAGCGGCTGGCGTGGCCCTGCACCAGCGGCGGGTCGAAGGCGATCGGTTTGCCGCTTTGCTGGGAAATGCTCAGCAGCACCTCGTCCAGCGGCCCGGACGGAATGTCGAAATCAATGATCGTTTGGACCGAGGTGGGGGTGTCGCCGTTCTGGGCCAGGGCCAGGCTCGGCAGGGTCAGGCCGCCCAATGTCAGTGCGTAGGCCAAGGGCGCCAGGGTGAATCCTGTTTTCAACATCAACTTTGCTCCGGGTCGTTAAGGCGTGGGGCAGATCGTCGGGATCCGCCACGCATCGTTCTTTACGACCTTGAGCAACTTCGAGATGAGATTTTCACTGCTTAGTTAGAATGGTTAGTTTGGGTGATATATGTTTTTTGTTGCGCTTATAAGCTTCAATCAAACTGATCTAAGTGTCGGGTGAAAATATAAGGGACTATTTGCACATGGGTACTGACAGCTCGAACGGACTGTCCGCGCAAAGCATGCAAAGTTCGGCTTCATGAACGTGTATGGCGGTCTGCACGCTTACGGAAAAGCTATTTAGGAGACAGATTCCCATGTCAGAAGTGCCAGTTTCAATCCAGCCTGGCGCGGCGCCTTTTAATCCGGCGCTGGCCTTTCATTGTGAAAACACCGTCCCGCGCAGCATGGTTCACCGTGCGGCGGTCAGCGAAGTCTTTCTCACCGGCGCGGTGCTAGTGAACGAGGGGCACTTCCGTTGCATCGCCCAGTTGCCGCGTACCCATAGCTACTTCAGCGAGCACACCCACCGCGCGGCTCACTACGACATGCTGTTGCTGCTGGAAGTGTTTCGCCAGGCGTCGATCTACATTTCCCATGCGTTCCTGAAGGTCAGTGCCCAGGACAAATTCATCTACCTGGACAGCGTCACCCGCGTCACCGAGCGCAGCGCCCTGGTGGTGGGTGATCGGCCGGCGTTGGCGGAAATAGACGTGTATGTGGTCGATGAATACGTGCGCCACGGCGAGCGTAGCGGAGTCACCTTGAACATGGCACTGAGCATCAATGGCCAAGTGGCGGCGCGACACGAACGCATGAGCATTCGCTGGATGAGCGGCGGCGCATGGAACAAGATGCGCGCCCGCGGTCTGGCAGCCATTCCTGCTGACGCCGATGCTCAGGCGCAATTACCGGCACCGCTGAGCCCGTCGGCGGTGGGGCGCCACTGGTTGAACAACGTGGTGCTGGGCAGAGACCTGCAGCAGGGGCCCGATGCGTTGGTGGCGCCGCTGATCGTCGATCTCAATAACCCGGCGATCTTTGACCACCCCTTGGACCATATCCCCGGCATGTTGCTGCTGGAAGGTTTTCGGCAGGTGGCTTTGCTGGCGGCTAATCAGCAGTTGCAACTGGGGCCGGAGGAGTTGCTGTTGTCCAGTTGCCATGTGGTGTTTACCCGTTTTGGCGAATTCGGTTTGCCAACTCGGGTGCGCGCCGACCTGGCATCCCTGGCCCTTGATGAGCAAGGCCGAGTGACCCTGGCGCTGGACGTGGAGCAGGGCGGAGCCGTGCTCGCCACCGCCGAGCTGCAGTTGCTGCCGGTACTCGCCACCGCCGAGCTGCAGTTGCTGCCGGTACTCGCCAGCCAGGCGCTGGAACCGGTCGCCCTGGCCGCAGGGGGTGTGCGATGAGCGACCTGCAATTTATCTGGTTTGATTTCGGTGGCGTCTTGTCGCCGCCGATCCCGGTCTTGTTCGAGCAGTACCAGGTCAAGACCGGCCTCGCACCCCAGGTGCTGCAACAGGCGATGAGCGATGTGGCCGATGAACTCGGGGTGCCGATGCTCGCGCCCATTGAGAATGCCCTGCTGACCGAACAGCAATGGGGACTTCGCCTGGAGCAGGCCTTGCACCGTCGTGATCCGCACATCGACCTGTCCCGTGCGCGCCTGCAAACCTTCGGCGAGCAATGGTTCGCCGGGGTGCCGTCCAATGGGCCGCTGGTGGCCGCGGTCAGGGCGCTCAAGCAGGCTGGTTACCGGGTGGGCATCCTCACCAATAACGTGGTGGAGTGGGAGCTGCACTGGCGGGCGATGGTGGGGTTAGACGAGGTAGTCGACCTGATCGTCGACTCCAGCCAGGAAGGCAGTCGCAAGCCCGATGCAGCGTTCTTTGAGGTCGCCACCGCACGTTCTGGCGTTCCACCCTACAGCAGCCTGTTGATCGACGACGTGGCCGAGAACATCGAGGCCGCAGCCGGATTGGGCTGGCAAGTGCTGCACTTTGTCGACAACCGCCAAGCCCTCGCGCACTTGCAGCGCCTCACGGGCGTTAGCCTGGTTCAATCTGCCCAGGAACTTGCCTGATGAATATTGCCGTCACCGCCAAACCTCAGATCACTGTTGCCCGAATTCCTCACCTCGATGCGCCGCCGGCCTATCAGCCAGCCAGTGCCGCCAACGGCCTGCCGAGGATTTTGCTGCCCAGCGGCCACCTGGCCTATCACCTGACCCGCTACGAAGACGTGCAGCAGTTGCTGCTGGACAACCGGGCCATCCGCGCGCCCTGCAACGAAGAGGATGGTGCCAGCTTCCTGCCCACCATCACACCGCCGGAACTGCTGCTCAATAATGACATTCCCGACCATGGCCGTCTGCGCAAGGTGATTGCCCGGGACTTCAGCCCCAGCGGTGTGGCGCTGCTGCGCGACAAGGTGGGCCAGGCCACCCATGAGCGCCTCGACGTGCTGCAGCGCCAGGCCCCGGGCGCGGATCTGTTTGCCCAGGTGCTCGATCATATCCCCGCCATAGTGGATTGCCAGTTGCTCGGTATTCCCCTGAGCGACCGCGAGTATTACCGGCCTCTGAGCCACACCGTGCAAGTCGCCTCGGATGCTGATATTCCGGAACTGCTGAACCAGTTCTGGGGCGTGTACAACTACCTCACCGATCTGGTCACCGGCGCTCGCCCCACCCACCCCGACGGCTTGATCCAGCGCTTTGTCGCGACCCGGGCCGACAGCGAGCCGCCGTTGAGCGACAAGGAACTGGTGGGCATCCTGCTCGGCGTGCTGATTGGCGGCGACCAGAACATTCTCACGGTGTTGACCAAATCGGTGTACACCCTGCTCGCCGCACCGCACCTCTGGCAGTCACTGGTGGAGGACCCCGCGCTGATTCCCGATGCCGTGGAAGAACTGTTGCGACTGATCCCGTTGGGTACCATCTCGACCTTTCCGCGCCTGGCCAGCACCGACCTGGAGGGACCTTGGGGTGTGATTCCCGAGGGCAGCATCATTTACGCCGATGCCTTTGCCGCCAACCGTGATCCCACGGTATTTCCCGACCCACTGGCGATCCGCCTCGACCGCAAGGACGGCCGGCACCTGCAATTTGGCTACGGCATGCACAACTGCATGGGCGCGGCCTTAGCGCGCCTGGAAATCACCACGGTGCTGCAGGTTCTCGTGCAGCGCTTCCCCAACCTGCGCCTGGCGGTGCCGGCGGACCAGGTGCCCTGGGTCGACGGCATCATCCTGCGTCGACCTGCCCGCTTGCCGGTGCACGGTTTCACTTCACCCTGACCCTTGGAAGGACCCATGAAAAACTCCTTTGCCGATACGGCTTTACTGACAATCATCCTGCTGGCGATCTTCGTGGTGCCCAGTTCCATTTCGGGTACCGCCCTGGCGTTACCGGCCATCGGCGCCGATACCCAGGCACCGCTGACGAGCCTGCAATGGGTGGTTAACGCGTTCAACCTGGCGTTCGCCTGTTTCACCCTGGCCTGGGGTGCGCTGGCGGATCGGTTGGGACGCAAGCGCTGCTTTGTCGCCGGTGCCTTGCTCTATGTAGTGGCCTCGGTGATTTCCGCCGTGGCCAACAGTGCGTTGCTGTTGGATGCGGCCCGGGGGCTGGCGGGCATCGGTGCGGCGGCGATCTTCTCGTGCGGCATCGCCATTCTGTCCACCCACTTCAGTGGCTCGGCGCGGCTGCGGGCCTTCGCCCTGTTTGGCACCGTGGCCGGTCTGGGTGTCAGCCTCGGACCGACCTTGTCCGGGCTGCTGCTGGACAGCGTCGGCTGGCGGGCGATTTTCTGGGCCCATGCGGTGACGCTGGTGATCGTCCTGCTGGGCAGCCCGCTGATCGCCCGCGATGGCGTATTGGCCGAGCACACCGCGCGCTTCGACGTGCCGGGCGCCACCTTGTTTGTACTGGCGCTGCTGGCCTTGATGGTCGCTATCGTCCAGGGTTCACAATGGGGCTGGGCCAGCCAGGGGGTGCTGGGACTGGTGGGCGTGGCGGTGGTGCTGCTGGCGGCGTTCACCTGGCAGGAACGTCGTCATCGCCAGCCGATGCTGGACTTGTCGTTGCTGGCGCGCGGACCTTTCGTGGGTCTGGCGCTGGTGACGGTGGCGGCGTCGTTCGGCTTCGTGACCTTGCTCACGTATTTGCCGAGCTACCTGTTCGGTGTGTTGCAGTTGGGCGCGACCCAGGCCGGCCTGGCTATGTTGTTGCTGACGGTGCCGATGTTGTTCTGCCCGATTCTGGCCGGTAAATGGGCGGCTCGCGGGGTATCGGCCATCGGCATCCTCAAGGCCAGCCTGATCGCCTTGCTGGTGGGCGTGGTGTCCCTGGCGCTGATCAGCCAGGTGGGGGTGGCGCTGTGGCAGATGGCCGTGCCGTTGTTGCTGGTGGGCATCGGCATGGGCCTGTCGGCCGGGCTGGTGGATGGCCTGGCGCTCAAGACCGTGCCTGAACAGAAGGCGGGCATGGCCGCCGGTCTGCTCAACACCTTCCGCCTGGGGAGCGAGGCGATAGCCGTGGCCTTGTACGGATCGCTGTTGGCCACGCTGCTGGATACTCAACTGCGGGATGTCTTGGCCCGATTGGCGCCGGATCCTACGACTCTGCAACGCTGGATCGACGAAGTGGCGGCGGGCAACCTCGTCGGTTCCATACAGTCCGCGAGCACCGACCAGGCGAGTACCTTGCAAACGCTGCTCATCGGGGGCTATGACAGCGCCTTCCATGGTGTGCTGTGGGCGCTGGCTGCGATCCTGCTGGTGTTGACGGCGGTCATCACCTGGCTGGTGCGACCGTTGCGTGAACAGGAACGGATAGAGGCGCAACTGGCGGCCAACTAATCCTGCGTCAACACCGCCTGCAATGCACTGCAGGTGGTGCTTTGGCGTGCCTGAAAGCCCGTCGATTTTTATAATAAAAGAACATATGGATTACGTTTTTTATTCTTTTATCTGGTGATGCCCATTGGGGCAAACTGGATCTACCTGCCAGGATGCAGGTCTACCTCAACCCGACAGGCCCACCACCACTTGTCCGCTGGCGTGTGCAGTCCATGAAGATTATGGACCTATGGACCCGAATGCTTTGCTCAAAACCCGCCTGATCGGGCAGATATTCCAGCAACACTACGGTTGGTTATGTGCCCGCTTGCGCTACCGGATCGGCTGCAGCCACAGTGCCGAAGACATCGCCGCTGAAACGTTTCTCAAGGTCTGGATGCTCCCCGATCCCACGGCCATCCGCGAACCGCGCGCGCTGCTGACCACCATCGCCCAGCGTTTGATGTACGAGAGTTGGCGCCGCCGTGATCTGGAAAAAGCCTACTTGCAGATCCTCGCCGAGGTGCCGGAACACGTGCATCCTTCACCCCAGGAACAGCTGATCCTGATCGAGAGCCTGCTGGCCATCGACCGTCTGCTGGACGGGCTGTCGGGACAGGCCAAGGCTGTATTCGTCCATAGCCAGCTGGACGGGATGACCTATGTGCAGATCAGCGAAAGGTTGGGGCTGTCATTGGGTCGTATCCATCAGTTGATGACCCAGGCACTGCGCGCTTACTACCGGGGGTTGAGTGAATGAGCAAGCAACCCTTGAGCGACCCGGTGGCCGAGGAGGCCATCGGTTGGCTGGTGCAGATCCAGTCCGGTGAGTTCTGCGCTGCGCAGCAACAGGCACTGGATGCCTGGCGTGCTACCTCGGCCCATCATCAAAGGGTGTACGAGCAACTGATCGCCGGCCTTGACCAACTTAAGGCCTCGCCTTGGCGTGGGCGTTCCAGCGCGCAGCTGTTGCGTAGCCTGGAACAGCCAAACAGCCGTCGTTCGTTCCTGCGCACCAGTCTGTGTGCAGTGGGGTTGGCGGCGGGCGTGGGTTGGGTGTCGCGCTTCGAGGATCCGGGTCAGACCTATGCTACCGGCACCGCGCAGCGTCGTACCTGGCAACTGGCCGATGGCAGCCTGCTCAATCTCAATGCCCGTAGCCAGGTGCTCTCGCGGTTTGCCGAGGAGCAGCGCAGCCTAGAACTGCGCGCCGGCGAAATACTCGTCAACGTTGCTGCCAATACCCTGCACCCGCTGCAACTCAACACCCGTGCCGGGCGCATTACCGCCATCACAGGGAGGTTGCTGTTGAGCGAGCAGGGCAGCGCCGTGCGTCTGGTGACCCTCGATGGGTACGCCTTGCTGCGGCTCGAAGGTGGGGCTGAGCAACGAGTGGAGAGCCATCAGAGCACCCTGTTCGATCACCAGCGCATCCTTGTCCAAGGCCCGATGCTACCGACGGAAACCGCCTGGCTCGACGGCTGGCTGGTGGTGCGTAACCAGACCTTGGCGTCCGTCGTAGAAGCGATCCGGCCTTACCGCGACGGTATCGTCAGGCTGGACCCAACGGTGGCAGGGCTGCGGGTGAGCGGCCGCTTTCCCCTAGATGATTCCCGACAGACACTGGAAGCATTGGAGCAGAGCTTGCCGATTCGGGTGACGCAGTGGGGAGGGCTGCTGCTGTTGATTGGGGCGCGGGTGAGTTAGGTCTGCATCGGGTCAATGGGCGTCCGTTGCGAAATTTTTCTCCGAGTGAAAACTGGAGTAATCGTGAATATTGATCATCTAGATCGTTCTCTCTTTTCCCCCCCGCGCGTGCTTATAATATTATTTGTATGTATAAAATTGTTAATTAATAATAAATTATAATAATATTACTTTATAACTAAATAGAATTATATTTATGATATTGATTCCGTTATGTTTGGATTCAACAGCCTACCCCTAACCTCGGATGGTACCAATCGTGATCAAGATTCTGCGTACCATGCCGCAGAACGTAGGTCGGGCCCACCGTCTGAACCTGCGCGGCATGACAGGGTGATCTACCACTGATCCCTGGAGCAGAATCGTTGGAAGGGAGTTCGACGTATGTTGCTCATTCAATCCTGCTATTCGCTTTTCTTCTCTCGTCTTGACGCTGACAGACGCTGCGCCACACCACTGCCCCCTCCCGGCTTTTCTCCCCACACGTAGCCTAAACCGCTGAGTACCACGCCTCGTCGTGCGCGTTTTTCTGCGCTGGCAATAGGTTGGCATCAACTAATAAACGCGCATGCCGCGCTGTCGCGACGACAGCGTGAATGCCCGACTTCGTGATGTGGATACATGGCCAGCAATGGCGGCCATTTTTGGAGTGGATATGAAACGAGTCATACAACGTGCCCGGTAATCGACTTCAGCGTTGGGGCTTAGCCCGCTGGCGTTGGCCATGGGGGGCGTTTTGCTGTCAGGGACGATTCAGGCCCAGGAACTAACGTCCCAGGACGACGGTACCTTATCCACGGTGGTGGTCACCGGTAACCGTGGTGCCGAACAACGCACCGTGACCAGCAGCCCAGTACCGATTGACGTGGTCAGCGCCAAGCAATTGCAGAACACTGGCAAGCCCGGCTTGATGGAGGCCTTGAGCGCTGTGATTCCGTCGTTGACGCTGCCGGAAAAAACCGGCTGGGACGCCAGCGGCATGGCCCGGGCACCCAACCTGCGGGGCTTGAGTGCCGCCGAAGTATTGGTGCTGGTCAACGGCAAGCGCCGGCACACCAGTGCCACCCTTAACATCAACGGCATCAACACCGGTGCGGCCCCGGCGGACCTGGATTTTATTCCCATCAGCGCCATCGATCATGTGGAAGTCCTGCGTGATGGCGCCGCCGCCCAATACGGTTCCGATGCCATCGCCGGGGTGATCAACGTCATTCTCAAGGCCGACACCAGCGGCACTTCGGTGACCAACGCCGGGATCGGCTATGACGGCAAGAAACAGACGGTGCAGCAAAGCCTGAACAAGGGCTTCGAGATCGGCGACGGCGGCATCGTGCAGCTTGCCCTGGACGCGCGCAGCCAGAACGACGACAACAAGGCCAGCGCCAACGGCTATACCTACGAACAGGCGTACGGCCTGGCGGGCAAGTCCACCTATGGCGGCTATGGCACGCCCAAGACCAATCTACTGACGTTGGGCTACAACGCCGAGTTGCCGATTGACGACAGTTTTAGCCTGTATTCCTTCACCACCTACTCCCAGCGCAAGGCCGAGCAAGGGCAGAACTTTCGCTTGCCGACCATCACCAACACCATCACCACCGGACCCAATGGCTACCCGGCCGGGTATGTGCCGACCTGGGACATCGATGAGGATGATTTCCAGGCGGCGTTCGGCGGCAAGGGCAAGGTCGGTGAATGGGACTGGGACCTGTCCACCACCTACGGGCGCAACGAGGCGGAACAGGGCACCACGCATAACCAGAATCCTTCACTGGGAGAGGCCACGCCCAACAGCTTCACGTCCGGCACCTGGATTTCTACCGAACTGACGACCAACCTGGACTTCAAACGCGGCTTCGATATCGGCCTGCAAAAGCCCCTAGACCTGTCCTATGGCTTTGAGCATCGACGCGATGGCTACGAAGTGAAGGCCGGTGACTGGGCTTCCTATGCTGACGGTGGTTACTGCGTTTCTCCGGGCAACTGCGCCTCTTCCGGGGCCCAGGTCACCAACGGCATCTCCCCGGACGAAGCCAGCAGCGCCTCGCGCAACAGCGTCGCCAGTTACGTCGACGTGGGTTTCAATCCGGTCCCGGACTGGTATCTGGGCACGGCGTTTCGTTATGAGCATTACAACGAAGGGGTGGGCGCGACCCGCAGCGGCAAGCTGACCACCCGCTACGATTTCACCCCTCAGTTCGCCGTGCGTGCGACCGTAAGCAATGGTTTCCGTGCGCCGTCCCTGGCTAACAGCCTGTTCAGTGCCCGTTCGACCACTTATGGGGTGGTGGATGGGGTCTATCAGTCGATCAATTACGGCGTGCTGCCGGTGGGCTCAGCTGCCGCCAAAGCCTTGGGTGCCCAGGACCTCAAGCCTGAGCGCTCCACCAACTTCAGCCTCGGCTTCACCCTGACCCCCACCGACCGCCTGAACTTCACCGCCGATGCCTACGTGATCAACCTGCGCGACCGCATCACCCTGACCGGGACCCTGCTGGGGAATGAAGTCAGCCAGGTGCTGCTCAACAACGGCATCAATTCAACCTCCGGCGGCCAGTACTTCATCAACGGTGCCGACACCCGCACCAAGGGCCTGGACCTGGTCAGCAACTACAACCAGGACCTGAGCCAATACGGCTCATTGAAGTGGACGGCGGCGTTCAACTGGAACCAGACCGATATCCTCAACTACAAGGAGTCCACCACGATCCTCGGCACCTCCTACGACTTGATGGATCGTGAAGCGCGCAACCTGATCACCGGCATCCAGCCCAAGACCAAGCTCATCCTGGGGGGCGACTGGAGTATCGAGCGCTTCAACCTCAACCTGGCCCTCACCCGTTACGGTTCCTACAAGGAGGTCAACAGCTCCAGCGACCGCTCTCTGGATCGGGTGTACAGCGCCAAATGGATCACCGACCTGGACCTTGGCTACAACCTCACCAAAGACCTCAACGTCGCCATCGGCGCCAAGAACCTGTTCGACATCTATCCCAAGAAACAGGGGGTGCCGAGCAGCACCATGGTCAGCAGCTACGGCACCTATTCGCCCTACGGTTTTACCGGTGGGTACTACTACACCCGGTTGACCTACGCCTTCTAAGGGCGGCGCCCCGACACCGTTCGGTCATCCATTTAAAAACCATGACGTGTTATTGCGTGCGAGGAATAGATCATGCCCATTGTCGCCAAACCCTTCGACCTCATCGATGAGGTAAATGACTACCCGATTCGTCAGAGCCGCACATCGACCCCGATCAGGGCCTTGCAAGTGGTACTGTCCCGTCATCCCTGGCGCTGGGCGGGGTCGATCTTCGCCGCGGTGATGCTGTTCGCCATCGTGCATTCCCTGGCTACCAACCCGCGCTGGGAGTGGGGTGTGTTCGGCCAGTGGTTCTTCTCGCCATCGGTGCTGCGCGGCCTGGGGCAGACGCTGTTGCTGACGTTGCTCAGCACCGTGTTCAGCATCATCCTCGGCACCGCATTGGCCCTGGCGCGCCTGTCCGGCTCGCCGCTGCTGGCGGCGCTGGCCTGGGGTTACATCTGGTTTTTTCGCTCGATGCCGGCGCTGCTTGTGCTGATCATCCTGTACAACTTTGCCTATCTGTACGACCACATCGTGCTGGGCGTGCCGTTCACTGATTTGGTGTTAGCCCAGTGGTCGACGGTGGACGTGCTCAGTCAATTCACCGTGGCCGTACTGGGCTTGAGCCTGATGCAATCGGCCTACGCGGCAGAGATCATTCGTGGCGGCCTGATCGGTGTCGATGCCGGTCAACATGAAGCCGCTGCGGCTTTGGGCTTGCC
>NZ_JAMFRV010000027.1 GCF_026224925.1 Pseudomonas sp.
GCTAGCGGATTGGCGCTCCGCATAGGCGGGTTCGGGGATTTCTGAGCGCAGGTAAGGTGCAGGCGTCTGATTATTCCTAGTAATGCCACGTCAATCACTCCGATCCCCTACTCATTCTGATAAGTAAGATTGTGTGCTAAACGTTGGTCAATTTTCGATGCAAATTATCCGGCAAAGTGGGGCGGTCTTCGGTGCAAATTAACAATCAATTTCTCTGCCCTCCTTTCACTGGACGCTGGTCCACTCCAGAAATTTCAATTTCACCATTTTTCGATTAAATGTTGCTCGAATTTAGTGGATTCCATAAACATATGATGAAACCTACTATTCGTACCAAGCAAAACATTCGACGAGTAGCCCTATCAAATGACGCATTCGCCGGCTCTTGTATTGCGACCAATTTAAACATTAATTACTCAAGGAAAATATTATGAAACTTCAGAACAAAGTGGCATTCATCACCGGCGGGACATCGGGCATTGGACTGGAAACCGCAAAGCTATTTCACGCAGAAGGCGCGAATATCGTGTTAGTTGGTTCGAACGCCGAACGTCTGGAAGAAGCGGGCAAAGCACTCAACGGCAAGGCGCTTTTGGTCCAGGCCGACATCCGCAAGGTCGCCGATATCGAACGCGCTGTTGAAAAAACTCGGGCGAAGTTCGGCCACATCGACGTCGTATTTGCCAACGCCGGCGCCACCACGGTCGCGCCTCTCGATGCCGTAACGGAGGAGTACATCAACGATAATCTCGCGTTGAACTTCACGGGCACATTCTTCACGATCCAAAAAACGGCCCCGCTGATGAACAAGGGTGGCAGTGTTATTGTGACGACCTCCTTCCTGAACACCATCGGCTATCCAGGCCTCTCGATTTTGGCGGCCACCAAGGCCGCAACGCGCTCCTTAGTTCGCACCCTGGGCGCCGAATTGGCGCCACGAGGCATCCGCGTGAACGCTGTCAGCCCAGGCGCCATTGCGACACCGTTTTACAGCAAGATCGGCCTGCCTGATAACGTGCTGTCCCAGGTCGCTGCCGGTATCACTGACAAGGTGGCGCTGAAGCGTTTCGGTGAGGCTGTTGAACTTGCTAAGACAGCGTTGTTCCTGGCAAGCGATGATTCGTCGTACACCACCGGCACTGAAATGGTGGTTGATGGTGGACTAACTCAATTCTAAGGTGCAGAGACAATTCGTCGCAGTCAGACGTCCCCTTCCATGAGGATGGGGTTTGGGTCTAATCCGGCGGCCGAGGGGGTAGAATTGCTTGTTCATATTTTTTCTTGGTGTCTCACTTGGACCGACTAGAAGCGATGGCGATGCTGGTGGCCTCAGTTGAAGAAGGTAGCTTGTCGGCTGCTGCCAGAAAGTTGCAGATACCGGTCGCAACGCTCACGAGGAACGTAAATGACCTTGAAGAGCTGGTGGGCACGAGGCTGCTCATACGAACAACACGGAAGCTCGCGTTGACCGATGCCGGCCGAGAATATGTCGTGACGGCAAAGCGCATACTTGAAGATGTGGACGAACTGGAGCGGCGTGCTGCAGGTGAATTCAGGTCCCCGAGGGGAGAGCTCGTCGTCACATCACCTGTACAAGTTGCACGTTTGCGAGTATTGCCTGTCATCAACCAGTTTCTTGCGCTATATCCCGAGATTCGTATCCGAATAGTCCAGTCAGATCGGATTATTGACTTGGTCGATGTACACGCTGACGTAGCAATCCGTGTCGGACATCTTCGTGACAGCAATTTGGTCGCTACGAGAGTTGGAGCGTTGCGGGTTGTAACGGTAGCCAGTCCTGCTCTACTGAATAAATATGGCTGGCCGGCGACGCCGGAAGATTTGCATAATTTGCCATGCGTTGTGTTCGATAGCCCCAGCCTATCACCATGGCGTTACCGTAGCCAGGATACCGGCCAAATCTATACCGTCGCTGACGTGCCGAGATTGTTTGTTTCGTCGCCGGATGCAGCAGTTGATGCTGCAATTGACGGGATTGGTGCTACATTCATTCTAGAACACGATGTCCATGACGCCGTAAAAGCTGGGAAGCTCAAATACGTTTTGCAAGAGTTCGAGATAGAACCAATTCCGGTGCATGTGGTATATCTCTCGCGAGAAGGGATGCCGGCAAAGTTACGCCGGTTCATTGACTATGCTGTACCACGGCTTCGCGACTTGCTTGCTGAATTCGGGCGCATTCCTTTTGATTAAATTTCATTCTTTCGCTTGATGTCCAGCTGCCCAGCTGTTCAGATGGATGAAGGTCAGACGAGATCAGATAATGCAAGTATCGGCGTAACCTACAGCACTCCCACGAATAAATTGCTTTGTCACGATCGTGATTAGCAGGAAGTGCTGTTCTCCAATTTTATCGAGTGCACACGTCAGTTCGACTGGATTGTTCCTCGCATTCCTTTCACTCCGGACTGCGTCATTACTTAGCCATTTTTTGAGCAGATGTTTCTCGTATTCTCCTCATTCTACTTTGATTCAATAAAGCGGATCATTCGTCTCACGCAAAGCGATTAACCGAAATGTAACTGTTGAACTGATCGGTTGATTGGGAAGATGTTCGACGCGTCTTCAATTTGACGTTCCATTTTCGTCGCTTAATTTAATTAATATGAGAGTGTTGAAATGAAGCTTAAAAACAAAGTTGGATGTATCACTAGCGACCACATCGGTAACAGCTTCGAGATTAATCGTACTCTCAAATCCCCTCGAGTACGCATCTGCTCGATGCTCGTGACGGCAGCAATCGTCAGCTTGGTGTCTCAATCTTCGGCTCAGGCACAAGTGTCGGTCAGTGGCAAAACGCTCCCGTTGAACGTCGCCGTCATCGCGGCGCAAACAGCCGTGGATACCTGTAAGGCAAATGGCTACGACGTGACTGCAACTGTCGTAGATGTGTCGGGAACGCCGCAAGTCGTTCTGCGTGGCGACCACGCGGTGATTCATACCAAGGATAGCAGTTTCCGTAAAGCCTACACGGTGGTGACCATGGGGCCGATTTTTCATTTCGATACCACTAGCGGCTTCATCAGCATCTTGACGAAATACCCGCCACTTGTGGCTCAGTCGTTGGCCACTACGCCCAACGTTACGGCGCTCCCAGGCGGTGTGGCATTCAAGTTAGGTGACGAGACCATCGCTGGTCTTGGCGTTGGAGGCTCACCTAGCGGCGACAAGGACGAAGTCTGCGCCCAAGCGGGCGTGGCTAAAGCGGTAGAACTATTGAAGAGGTAGTCCGGAGTTGTGAACTAAAGAAGGCACTCTAAGAGGAATAAGGGTGTGACAGATGTGTTTTTCGATGGGGAGCGAATCTGGATTCCATCGCTTTAAATGGTCAAATTGAAGCTGGCGAAATGCGCCGGCTTCAACTGTATTTTGCTGCACAAGTCCGATTGCGTTTGTACATACAATGTGCGCCCGTTAGAATTCCAGAACTGGCGTTTGGTCCGACCCGGGTTTGAATTTCGATTTCCCGTCGAAAATCGGCTATTGCTTGTCGCCGTGATCATGCCGGCCACGGCGCCCGCTTTACCGTGATGCAGGCATGGCAAGATAAGTCTACATTATCTACCTGCAGGAACATGCCTGCTTCCACACTCACAAGCGTGGCCAGGAATTCGGGCAACTCATCCGTCCCGATAGCTGCGTGGTGCCCTTTAATCCTCGGTTTGAGGGCGCCACGTAGATCGGGAACCGGGTTGTACTTCACCACGCCCTTGGCAATGGCGAAGCGGAAAACCGCACTGCAATGCGCAGCCACACGAGTCGCCATGTTGACCGCACCAAACTTCTCGATTTGGCGTAGTACATCGAGCATGAGCGGTGCATCTACTTCCGAGATCGGACCGTTGCTGATGCGCGTAAACACGTCATTCTCCAACCGAACAATCGCTTCCTTTGCTATTCCTTCCATGTCTCTGCTTTGTTCGCGTGCCACTCGCGCGCCAAGACCTCAAACGTGTTGACGGCTGCCGTTTTCCTTTGCCGCTTCTCGATGCGCTTGCTTTGGGCCGGATCGATGCCTGAGGCATGCTGCTTCACCTTGCCGCGCTCCGCGCGGGCACCTGCCAGTGCGACATCCGGATAGCTGCCAAAAGTCAACCGCGACTCTTTGCCATTCGCTTGGCGCGCCTTCATGCGCCAGAACTTCGTGACGCTGGGCATGACCTCGATATAGAGACCACCGCCATCGGACAGCTTATAGGATTTATCGGTCGGCTTAGCGTTGCGGAGCTGTATGTCGGTGAGTGGAGAAATCAGTTTAGGCATTTTGGGGGCACATTTTTTTGAGGGCATGGTTCATGCCCCCAACCATGCCCCCCAAAAAAGCTGGGCTGCCCATGGACCTCACGGCGCGACAGGGGATAAAAAAGCCGCGCTCTCATAGTGAGGTACGCGGCTTCTTGAACTTTACGGCACTTGCTTGGACCAATTCTTGGCGGAAGCGGTGTCCGCATAGAAAGTGTCTATTAGCGTCTACCAGAATCTACAATTACCTTGAAAAACAAATAGATAAGAAAAACTAGCATCCATTAATGTCCTTTACCATCGCCTCAAATCCGAGTATTATTTGATAGTCATTTCGATAGTCAGGAGATAAAATGGGCCGCCAACAGCAACGACTCACAGCAATACAGGTAAGGAAGTTTACAAAGCCAGGACTGTACGGCGATGGTGGAGGTCTGACACTGCAAATTACACTTGGCGGCGTCAAGTCTTGGTTATTTCGTTATATGATATCCGGGAAGGCGCACGGGATGGGACTAGGCCCGACCCACACCGTAAGCCTAGCAGAGGCACGCCAGAAAGCGCTCGCAGCCCGCAAATTAATTCTTGAAGGCATCAACCCCTTAGCCGCGAAAAAGCAAGACCAGTTCGCGACAGCATTGGCCAACGCCAGAATGATGACGTTCGATCAGTGCGCTGAGGCATACGTCTCTGCTCATAAGGCCGGCTGGAAAAATGCCAAACATGCCGATCAGTGGGCAAACACGCTAAGCACATATGCCAGTCCCGTCTTTGGTCAGCTTCCGGTAGCTGAGATCGACACCAGCCTCGTCGTCAAATGCCTTGCACCTATTTGGCAAACCAAAACTGAAACCGCCAGTCGCCTGCGCGGACGCATCGAGTCTATTCTGGGATGGGCCACCACCAGCGGCTACCGAACTGGAGAAAATCCCGCACGCTGGAAAGGCCATCTGGACAATCTGCTGGCGACCATCAGCAAGACGAGTCGGACGAAACACCATCCATCCCTACCTTGGCCGCGTATGAGCGAATTTATCTCAGCCCTCAGAGCACGTGATGGCGTATCGGCCCGTGCAGTGGAGTTCGCCATTTTGACCGCATGCCGCTCCGGTGAGGTACGTGGTGCTCGATGGTCCGAGTTTGATATCGACAAAAAAATCTGGACGATTCCAGCAGAACGAATGAAAGCTGGTCGTGAGCACGAAGTCCCGTTGAGCCATTCTGCGCTCGCCGTACTGAAGTCGATACCGGAGAACGGCGATATCGTGTTCGCGGGGACCAAAGGGCAACCGTTATCAGATATGTCATTAACGGCGGTAATCCGACGCATGAATGGCGACGATCAGGCGAACTGGGGTGACGCAAACGGCGACAGGATTACCATTCATGGCTTCAGAAGTAGCTTCCGCATGTGGGCGGCGGAGACCACCGATTATCCGCGTGAGGTTGCCGAACACGCACTTGCGCATCAACTGCCAGATGCAGTCGAGCGCGCATATCAACGGGGATCTCAATTTGCTAAGCGCGCTGCATTGATGGCTGAATGGGCAACCTATTGCGATAAGGTAAAAATTACACGGCGATAACTTTCATTCGACATTCGAACAATATTCATTGACCAAAAATTACTTCTCAAGAAATTTAATAAAATTAAAAAAATTAATGTTTATCTTTGCCATCTATAAGTAATTTATTCAATGAATCGCTTTCATTTTCTTTTGAGAGATAAACCTTACGTATTTTTTCAAGTTGGATCAAAGTTTCAACAATCTTTGCTTCACGAATTCCGTATTCGGAAGATAATTCCTTCAGGGCAACAATCGCAGTATCAGACAGCACAAAATTGCGCTGCTTCTTTCCACTGGATTTTCCGCGAGACTTTTGTTGACTCCAACTATTCTTAATTTCTATAACACCTAACTTTTTATCTGACTCACTTAACCATAATCCATCAAAAAATAACAAAATTCCCTCTTGGTCTGAGATCGGTGGCTGGCCTACAGTAAAATTCGGTCTATTGCGCAGCAACCAGTCCCAAGCGAATCCGCATCGCGCTGTCTCTTCCTCACCCTTAAACCATTTGAAAATCCTATCACTTTTCTGATGCTCGTTCCACGCCCATTCAATTCTTCCTACAGCTTTATCCTTCTTTGTCAAATCAATATCCCAAAAATCGAGACAGGCAATTATTAAATCTCTCTCAAGCAACCATGCCGGAGGTTGCCAAATACTACAATTTAACTCGCGGCGAAGATAGTTCAATAACCAACAGATTTGTCTTTTATCTTTTGATATCCATTTTAATCGCTCCTGCGGAAGCAAATACTGAGAAATATTTTGTTTCAGCTGATAACCATTTGGACTTGCCCCAAAATTCACAATTTCTTGTTTGATAATGTTTCCCGGCAAATTCTGGTAGAAAGCAGTCCCAGTCTGATCGCGCATATGCAACCATAGCCATATATCAGTTCGTTCATCAAAAGCAATATTAATTGCATTTTTTTTACCATTTCCAGTTATCATCAATAATTTCCTTTTAGCAATTTTAAACATTCGTTCTACGAACATTCTAGCGCACATCTATGTGTTTAATAGACTATTTCTAGGAATATTCTAGGCTAGATCTAGGCAATATCTAGGTAGGACCTATGGATCATCCGTGCTCTGCGCTGAATCCAACCAGAGGTAGGTTCGCGCAGGCCAGAGTGCTAATACGCC
>NZ_JAMFRV010000314.1 GCF_026224925.1 Pseudomonas sp.
GGTCAATGCTGTCATCCGCCATCGGTAAGTTCGCACAATCGCTGCCGGTCAGTTCGACGCTGATGCCCCGAAAGCGTGCTTCGGCACGGCTCAGGGTCAAGCTCTGTGGATCTGCGTCTACGCCGAGCAAACGTGCCGGGGCGAACACCTGTTTCAAATATTGAAACGATTTACCTTGGCCACAGCCGGCGTCCAGCAGCACCGGGTTAGCCGGCGGAGCTGCGTCTGGATCGTTGCCGAACAGCCCGCGTAAGTCATTGATGGCGACACGCAACACATGGTGGTGCCACGTATGGCTGCGTAGAAACCAGAAGCCGAAACGGGTTTCCTCGACGTAGTTATCGCTCAAGTATCCGCTGTTCATTGAGCTGCACTCGCGCAGATTTCCGCGATCATTCGTAAGCGGCGTTTAGGTTCGCTGACAAACGGGTTGCGCTCGTCCCAGGCGTATCCGGCAAGAATCGAACTGATCATGCGGCGGATATCGGGTGCACCGCCGGGATGGAATATTACGTCCTGCAAGCTGCCGTCGTACCAGCCTTCGACGTACGCGCGGAAGGTGTCGACGCCACGTTTCAGAGGGCCGGCGAACTCGGTTTGCCAGTCGACGGTTTCGCCCGCTAACTGACGATGCAGCAGTGCGGCGGCCATGCTCGCCGAGCGCATGGCGATGGTCACGCCGGAGGAGAACACCGGGTCGAGGAATTCAGCGGCGTTACCCAGCAAGGCGAAGCCGGGACCGTGCAGGGTTTTCACGTTGGCAGAGTAACCACCGATGGTCCGTGCCGGGGTGTCCCATACGGCTGATTGCAGCAGCTTCTCCAGCACCGGGGCCTCGGCAATAAATGCCTTAAGGCACGCATCGAGGTCTTTGGTTTTTTCGTTGAAACGCTCGGCCGAGGCCACCACGCCTAACGAACAGCGACCATTGCTGAAAGGAATTAGCCAAAACCACACGTCGCGATGTTCAGGGTGGGTTGTGACGAGAATCTTATTGCGGTCAAAGTTCGGCTGCTCGATACGGTCTTCGATGTGGGTGAACACGGCCTGGCGAACCGGGAAGTTCGACGGCGCTTCCAGGTCCAGCAAGCGCGGAAGTACACGACCATAACCGCTGGCATCCAGCACGAAGTCGGCTTCGACGCTGTACTCGCTGCCATCTTCACGGCGCGCCCGCAGGCGCGGTTTTACCAGGTCAAAATCGACGGCGATAATTTCTTCTTGGTAACGAATTTCCACACCTTGTAAGGCGGCTTGATCGGCCAGCAGCTTGTCGAAGCTGGCGCGTTGCACTTGAAAGGTGGTTGGCTTGCCGTTGCTGAACGTGTCGCCAAAGTCGAAGTGGGAGTAACGGTCACCCCAGGCAAACGCCGCGCCGTTTTTCATTTGAAATCCGGCAGCGTTTACGGCGTCGAGCATGCCCGCTTCTTCAACGAAATCCAGGCAATGCGCGAGCAAGCTTTCACCGATGGAAAAGCGCGGGAACAGTTGGCGTTCAATCACCAATACGTCGTGACCCTTGCGCCGAAGCAGCGCAGCGGCAATCGCGCCGGAAGGGCCCGCACCAATGACCACAACCTGGCGTCGTTCCATTTCAGCTATTGGCACAAAGGCTCCCTTGCCTGTTCGGCGTTTTTAACGAAAGTTCGGTTCATGCCGGCGAGGGCGGGCATCAGCGTAGCGATCAAGCCCATGAGCATAAGCGCGAAGTACAGCGCCGGGCTGATCAACTGTTGTTGCAGCAGCAGGTTGAGGAACACGATCTCACTCAATCCGCGAATGTTCAGCAGCAGGCTTTCACGCCAGCGGCTGGCACCGACATATGACGGTGTAGCCCAGCGCAAACCGAGCCAACTGCCAAGGACTTTACTCACAATCGGTAGCACCAGCAGAGCGGCCAGTTGCAGCCAGCCGAGGCTGTCCATAGCGCTATGCACATTAATCTGGACGATGCCGAAGGTTAGAATCAACGGAATCGCCAGATAGTTTTGCAGACGTTTAAATACCGTAGCTTTCATCGGCAATTGGAAAGGCAGTTTGAGCCACGCCATACAAAACAGATAACCAATACCGAAAATCAGCGCATTGATTTTGTAATGCTCGGCGACCACCAGCAATGCGAAAAACGTCAGGCTGTAGAGTAACGGTTGGCGCAGCCTTAGCGCTCGATACAGCAGCGGCACACAGGCGCCCAGCAGCGGCAACAACAGGCTGCTCAGGTGCAGGCTACCTTGGGCCAGTCCAAAAATACTCCAACAGGTTACGTCGATCAAAATCGCGGTTTGCACCAGGCGGCGGGTGGCGGCTGGCGGGTAATTGATATGGCGCAGATACAGGTACAACACGGGGATCGCCGTGATCGCGAACACCAGACCAACCGCCAGCGAGCTGAGCCAGGCTTGTTCCGGCAACAGCCAGAATGCGCAGGCCAACCCGCAGCAAAACGGTACACAAAAACTCGGCACGGCAATTTTCAGGCTTTGTCGGTCCATGCGCAGTTCGACGACGTCGCTGAGGATATGCCCCAGCAGCAGGGCAAAGCTCAGGCTGTACAGGCTTTTTAGCCAAGTCGGCGTGACCAGTTGTGCCCCCGTGAGTTGCCACTGCGGTTCAATCCAGAACACCATCAATAACGGCAAGCCGAAGGTGGCCAATATCAATTGGCTAACGATAGGAATCAGGCCAAAAGCCTGCCCCAGCCGAGTCGCCAAGGCGAACAGCAGCAAGGCCATAAGCCAGAACAGAACGATCATCATGCTGCTGGCTCGCTAGCCGTTTGCGCATGGGCCTGGCGCCCAGCCCACGGCGCGAGCATAAAGCTGAAGGCCAGCCCCAGGCTGACGGACAGGCCGAAATTGCTTACCGCCGGGGTGCTGGAAATCGCCAGCAAACCAAACGAAAGCCACGTGGTGACCGCCGCGAGCAAGGTCCCCAGTAGGCTGACCGCCGCGCCGCCGATTTGCTCACGCATCAAGATTGCGTAATCGACGCTGATGGCAGTCACCAACAGCAGCCCAAAAACACTGAACAGCGTCAGTGGCTGCCCCAGCCAGCCGAGGCTCGCCAAACTGCACAGCGCCGCCAACAGCGGCAGCGCGATCACCCGCAATGCACCCTTGAGACCGAACGGCACAATCAGCAGCAGCAGGATCAAACCACAGGACAGTAACTTCAGTTCCGCGGCGCTGATTTGCGTGGCGGCAAATACGTTATTCAAGTCCCCGAGGCGGTCGATCAGTTGCACGCCCTCGATGTCCAACACTTGCACTCGCAGCAATGCAGGATTGTTCAGACCGCGCAGGCTGACCATGCCCGCGACACCGTCTGCGGTCGGGCCCAGCCACAGCGTTCGCCATGGCTCGCCAAGCGGCCCGGCCAGCGCGGTATCGATGTCTTCATCCGGCAGCATCTGCAAGCGCGTCAGTTCTGCTTGCAGATTGGCTTCTGGAACACCGAGGTCTATCAACGGCCGCCAAAACAACGGCAACTTACTCAGCGCATCGCGTACCCGGTGTTGTTCCGACGGCGGGCTCACCAGTTGATTAAGCGACAGGTAACCCTGCAGTTTGTCGAGGCTGACCAATTGATCGAGTCGCTGGCTCAATGCAGTTTGCCGCTCCAGCAGTTGCTGTTGATTGGCCGCGCGAACCAGATAGAACTGACTGGTTGGCTGGTAACCGGTGATGCGCGCAATGGCCTGCGCTTCAGCCAGTAACTGCGGCGGGGCCCCGATCCATTGGCGGATGTCGTTTTTAGCGGTGAGTTGCCACAGCCCAGCCGCACAAAACAGCAGCAACAGCGCCAACAAAACCGGCGTGTGAACCCGGCGAAGCAGGGCTTCCCGCCAGTTCATCAAGCACTCGGCAATGCGCAGCGGCCACTGCGCCGGACGCAGCTCCAGGCTGTTCAGCATCGCCGGCAACAGGCAAACGGCGGTCAGGTAAGCGCCCACCAGACCGGCTGCCGAGAACACCGCGATTTGCGTCAACGCGGGAAACGGCGTCCAAGCCAAGGCTAGATAACCGATGCAACTGGTGACCAGGCTCAAGCTCAGGCCGCCAAGGGTCAGGCGCAACGCCGGCCAACTGCGCCACGGTTTCATGCTCCAGCTTTTCGATAGTGAGTGCAGGGGGTAATCCACCGCCACGCCGATCAGGCTTGAACCCAGCACCAGCGTCATGACGTGCATATGTCCGAATAGTGCGACACAGGCTACGGCGCCGAACAGCATGCCAGTCAACACCGGCACGAACGCCAGCAGTACTCGCCAGCGGCGGAAGGCCAACAATAGCAGCAACAAAATGCCTAGCGTCGCGCCGCCTCCGACCCAGGTTATCTCGCGGGTGGCCTGACGCTGACCGTTTGCGGCGTACAACAGGCCGCTGGCGGCGAGCAGTTGTGCGTCGGCTTGATGCGCCTGCACGCGGGCGGCGCTAAGCAAATCAGCGACCTGCATTGGCAGGTGCATGTCGAACGCATTGCCTTTGGTTCTGGCGCGCAGCAGCACCCAGCTTTTGCCGTCTGCGGTGGCGATCAATGCGCCGCTGCCGACGTCCAGTTGCACCGAACCGTGCTGCGGTTGGCTGTTCTGGATGCGCCCGGTCAGGCCTAGCCAATCGTCTTGGCTGGCGACCAGGCTGAAACCCGCGAACGGGTCAAAAAGGCTTTCCACACGCTGCTGAATAAAGGCTTGAGGTTGCTCTATCAACTGGGTGCGATCCGCTGGCGACAACATCGCCAAGCGTCCTTGCAACAACTGTTGACGCAAACCGGGCAAGTCCGCCTGAAGGCTCCATTGGACCTTCTCAAACACACCACTGGCTTGCCATTGCTCACCCAGTTTTTGCGCGAGAGCGATCGCCTGTTGTTGATTGGCATGGCCGACCAATACCAGCATTTCTCGGTTCAGCGGTTCTTGCATACGCTCTTCGGCGCGCAGCTCCAGAGCGTCCGGGGTCGAGCCCGGCACCAGTTCCATCAGGTTGGCCGACAGCGGCGGACCGTAGCGCCATTGCCAGCCCGCGAGGGCTAGCACCGCCAGCAGAACGATCAGGAACAGGCGCGGCAGCCAGTACTCCATCGAGCGGTTTTTTGTCTGCTCTGGCCTAGTCAACAAAGTCGTGGTGCTCCGCGTCGCTCAAGCTGTCTGCGCTGCTGCTGTCGATCATCCGCAGCACAGTACTGTCGCCTTGGGTTTCCAGCAGTTCGATGCGTTGCACCAGTTCGCCGCCGTCGATATTGATTTGCTTGAACACTTGCTGCAGCAGTAATGAGCGCGGTATGAGCGTCAGTTGCCACGCACTGGCTTCGCCTTTCAGTTGCAGGTCGAAGTCACGTTGCAGGCCGCTGCTGTCGCCTTGCAGTACGGCCAGGAACAGCTTGTTTTGCTCCGTTCCGGCACTCTTGTTGGGCAGCAATTGCCAGCCGTGGGCATCCCGTCGGGCAATGCCAGCGGCGCTAATGCGGTAATCCTGTTTTAACGGCGTGGCCAACAACCAGAGCAGTCCAAAGTCCTTGGCCAAGACGAACTTGCCCTTGCTGGTCAACGGTTGCGGCAGGGCCCGCAGGTGTTTTTCTTGAATGAAATCGCCATGAATCACCGACGGCTTGGCCAGTTGCGCGCTGAGTTGTTGCAGGTCGAAGGCATTGGCCAGCGACGACACACCGATCAGCAGCACTGCGCACATCATTTTCACAACACGGTTCATGGCAACGCTCTCAGTACTGCATCGATAAACACCTTCGGCGAGACCAGCTGCATTTCGCGGCTGCTAATCTCCACGGCCACTTGAACCGTGGTGGCGCGGGTCAAGCGCTCACCCGTCACGGTGTCGGTGATGAGGTAATTGATCTTTAGTCGGTTTTCCCATTCCACCAGACTGGCGCGTACGTTCAACCGTTGGCCGAACACTGCGCCGCGCACGTAGCGCAACTGCAGATCAATTACCGGCCACGCATAGCCTGATTCCTGCATCTGCGTGTAGTTGTGGCCGAGTTGATCGAGCAGCGCGCAGCGGGCGATTTCCAGGTATTTGACGTAATGGCCGTGCCAAACCACGTTCATCATGTCGATGTCGAAAAACGGCACCGACACTTCAGTGTCTGAATGAATCAGGCCCTTACTGCGCATGCAGCCTCCAGTGGCGATCAGCGATCCGCTTCAGGCACAGGCGCAATTCGCGCTCCAGTGCACGGTCTTCGATGACTGGCGGGAAGTCTTCCTGCAACTGTTGGTGCATGGCCGCCAGCGCGGGCGGCAACGGTCGTGCATCCGCTGCCTGGCTGCGCAGCCAGAGCCCTTGGTTGGCGGCGATCAACGTAGCAGCGGCTACCTGTTCGGTCAGTTCCAACACACGAATTGCATCCCGGGCAGCGATAGTGCCCATGCTGACCTTGTCTTGGTTGTGGCATTCGGTAGATCGGGAGAAAACGCTGGCGGGCATGGTGTTTTTCAGGGCTTCGGCGGTCCAGGCGCTGGTGCCGATTTGCACCGCCTTGAAGCCGTGGTTGAGCATCGCCCGTTCAGCGCTGGCACCGGATAAGTTGCTCGGCAGGCCGTGGTTGTAACGCACGTCCACCAACAGCGCCAATTGCCGGTCCAGCAGGTCAGCAACGTTAGCCACCAGGGTTTTCAGGCTGTCCATGGCGAACGCGATATGGCCGCCATAGAAGTGCCCGCCATGCAGCACGCGTTCTTCTTCGGCGTCGATAATGGGGTTGTCGTTGGCGCTGTTCAGCTCGATTTCAATAAACGAGCGCAGCCAGTTCAGGCTATCGGCCAACACGCCCAGTA